>JAADFV010000107.1 GCA_013152695.1 Chloroflexota bacterium
CGATCAGGCCGGCGACGGTGATAGTCTGGCCGATGTAATGACCGGCCTGATCCCAGGCGATGATGCCGGCAGGGGTAGGGATGACAGTGGGTGTGAGCTCGGTAGCGGGGGCAGTAAGAAGAGTAATCTGCGCCGGTGACTCGATCACAATTTCCGGCGCGCCCTGATACTCTTTGACCCGTCCCTGTACGCGCACATAGCGGTGCAACAAAAGTTGAGCCGGAGCTTGAGAGAACTTGGCATAATCAGAAGCAAAAATAACTAAACTGAGGCTGCCTTCCCAGTCCTCTCTGAAATTGGCGAACGTTACTTTTCCCGTATCATAAGTTCTCACGATCTGCCCCTCGACCGTCACCTCTTGCCCCACGTAGCTATCTGCTTCCTGCCAACTGATGACCGCAGGCGGGCTCTGTGAAGAGGACGGCGGAGCGTTGGCTGCTCCAGGAGTTGTGCGGCTACTGGTCTTACCTACGATTTCGATTTGGCTGGGTGAGTCGATGATGATTTCTGGTGCACCTTCGTAGAGCTTGATTCTGCCACGAACTCGTACTCGCTGCTGTAGGAAGTATTGCGCAGGTGCTTGGGGATAGCGGTCGTAACCGGAAGCGAAGATAACCAGGGTGAGGGTGTTGCGATAATCCTCACTAAAATTGAGGAAGGTGACTTTACCGCTGTCGTAGCTGCGTACGATCTCCCCTTCCACTACCACTTCTGAACCCACATAATTCCCCGCCTCCTGCCAAGAAATCACTCCCTTCGGGGCTGCTGCGGTCTTTTGTGCTTGTTTCCAATCGTGATTCAGTGTGTCTTGTAAACGAGCCAGTACGGCGGCATCGCTGGTGATAATACCCAGCTCACGATTCAAGTTCAGGGAGGAGAAACTGAGGTTGATGGAGCCAAGCAAGGCTTTCTGGCCATCGGCAACGATGACTTTGGCGTGCACCAGGGGATCGGCCAGTAAGGCCACCTCTCCTCCGGCCTGGCGCAGTTTTTCGTAATAGGGCGTGGCCCGATCTTGTTCGTTTTTACGCTCAGGGCCGATGAAACGCACGATGATCCCCTTTCGGGCGGCGTTACTAAGATGGGCCGTAATTTCGTCATCCAGCAACGTTGCCTCTTCCAACCAGAGAGAAGTATGGGCATTGTCGATAAGGTCGAGCAAGCGCTGGCGGCTGTTGTCCGGACTGAGCACGAGGGGACTATCTGCATCCAAGCGGATGCTCTTGCCCGACCAGTCGGCATCGAAAATGGCAGCGACATCATTTACCACCTGCGATTCACTAATAATCAAGCCATATTCGCGATTGCGTGTGAAGGAGCTGCCAGTATAGTTGAAAGTACCGATCAAAGCGGTGCGGTTATCGACCACGACACTCTTCTCGTGTGTCATGCGAAAGATACTGGGCGCCCAGCGTACCTCCACGCCCCCGTTACGCAGCATGTCAAAGCTGGTTTGATTACTTTCGCCACCGCCGGTGGGCTCCCGCTCGATGAGCACACGTACATCCACGCCTCGTTGCGCTGCGGCAATCAGGGCCTCACGTGTGGCATGATCGCTGAGCAAGTAGATTTTGAAGCGAATGGAGCTTTGCGCCTGCTCGAAAAGAGCTAGCACGGCCTCGCGTCCATCATCAGGTAAGACCAGCAGGTTCTGCGTGCTGTTCGGGGTCTGAGGGAGGGTGGGAATGACCGTAGAGGTTTTATCAGCACCCCGGCAGCCTACCAACAACAGAAGCGCCAGGAGCAGAACCAGGAGGGATTTTTTCATGGGGCGAGGAGTGGCTAGCAAGGAGCGGGTAAAAAAGGGCACACTGTCGGCAAAACAGTTGAAATTGGGCCTATAGGTACTGGAAATTATACCGTAACTCCCCCGAAAATCGCGAGGGTGGTGCATAGAAAAAATCGATATCGGGAACGCCCGGCGGCCTGCACCAAGGCAACAGCCCCATTGATTGCAGGCCTCCCGCGCCTATCCTATCCGAGTTGTGAGGAAAAACGAACCAAGGTCTGTGCGCTTTTCGATGAAAGCTTACGACGCCTGCTCTGAATAAACGGTGACTCCTACAGTGCCAGGGCCTACATGCACACCAAGGACCGGACTCAATTCCAGGGTAATGACCTCTTGGCAATTGAGCTTTTGCTCTAGCCTTTCACGCAGAGCCACTGCTTGCTCTTCTGCTTGGGCATGGATGATGCCCAGGTGGGCTGGTGCATCCCCTGCAGACTCGGTCACCAGGGTAAACAACCGATCCAAAGCTTTGCGACGAGTACGCACACGCTCCAAAGCATCGATCATTCCCTCTTCGGTAAAGTAAAGAATTGGCTTGATACTGAGAGCAGTACCAAGATAACGCGAAGCACCGCCGATACGTCCGCCCTTGTGCAGGTATTTCAAGGTGTCAACTGCAAAATAAGTCTTCAGTTTGTCCACAATACCTTGAGCCTGGGCGGCAACCTCTTCAGCTGGCAGACCTTGGGCGGCGGCGCGAGCGGCGGCCAGGACGACGAGAGCTTGGGCGGCAGAGGTGACCCGCGTATCCACCACGTGCACGGGGACTTTTTGAAATTGCCGAGCAGCCATTACCGCAGATTCGACTGTGCCGCTGATGCCGGATGAGATCAAGGGAGCAACAATAGCATCATGATCCGCAGCCAGAACCTCATAGGCCTCCAAAAAGTCATGGACTGAAGGCTGGGAAGTGGTGGGAAGGGTCGGGCTAGTAGCCAGTCGGGTGTAGAATTGCTCAGGGGTGATATCCACACCATCACGGTAGGTTTCTCCATCCCACAGAAGCTTGAGAGGAACGATATGAATGCCGTGTTCCTGAATCACATCGGGGGGAAGAAAAGTAGTGCTGTCGGTAAGAATAGCGACCTTTGACATGATACATTTGTCCTTGACGAGCGAAAAAATGAAGACAACAATAAAAAAATGCCGCCTAACCCCTATCCCAAGCACCGGATGGCATGGACGATAGGCAGCATTCTCAATAACTCTTAACACCAATTACCGAAATAGTGATGAAATCATCCTTTCAAGTATGGTTTCTGGATCGAAGTGTTTTGCCGCATAAGTTTCGGCATTACCGTTTTCAAGCGCAGGGGGCACTGCAAGCAGGAAGGTTCATCAACAAGAAGCTGTTTTTGTACGCAATAGAGCTGAGGCTTGACACGCCAGCCGCCAGAGGGATGGGGACGTAAAACAGCAGAGACATCCAGGTGTTCGCAATTGATATGTTCAACAAGCTCGGGAATGCGGCAGGTGCCACATAGCGTCGCCTCAATTCCTACATCACAGAAGTTTAGCCCGATTCCACAGAAACGAATATCACCTTGCAAGGTATGTCGAGATTGGTAGAAAGGGCATGTGTGAGGTCGCATGATAGCTCCATAAGGATCGAGAAAAAAACGATAATCACAAAAAAGACGAAAAAATTATCCAAAAAAAGAGATTCTTTCAGGTACTGGTGATTTTCCAAACCTCCTGAGCGAAATCGGAGAGACGGCGGCGGTTCGGCGCAGTAAGATGCCTGAGATTTGCTTGATAACTTTGTACATGATGAAGCAAACGACTGATAAGGCGACGATTAATACGTTCCACAAAAGATAAGCCTACCGCAAAACCACCCAAGGCTTCCAAACCCAACTCACCGGGAAAACCTATAGCCTTCAAGCGCTCGACCAGGCCATTCAAAGTGACATCTTCTTGTAACTGACGCAGACTCAAGGTAATGGCTGTAACCCATTCAGCAGCAGCAACCAGCGGCGAAGTTTGCTCATCCAAGCGCTGTAAAATGTCTTCGAGAATCTTCTCGTAATCATTTCCCTTGCCTTCTCGTAAAGCGGTGAGGATACTATCCTTGACCCTCTCCCATGAGGCCTGATCCCAGTCGTCACCCGCCAGATGCGCCAGTGCTTCATGCGCCTTTGGCGTTGGCCGAAAAACAACACTGGAGCGGCCGGCACCACTACGCGTGGGGGGTAGAACGTATTCCGAACGAACAAACCCCTTCTCTTCCAGTAAGCGCAACATATCGTAAGCCGTCACTTTACCAATGCCGAGACGTTCGGCAATGGTGGTATAGTGCAAGGGCCCATCGACCTCGAGGTAGAGGTCAAGAAAATCTTTGAGAAATGCCTTTTGGCGACCGGTGAGTTTCATAAGAAGCTTGCCTTGACGAAAAAGATCGAAAAAGCCGAATAAATTATAAAACAGACCCTGCAGATCTGCCAAATTATTCGCTATGGCATTGCCGAGTCCGTGCCTGCCCCTCTGCTGACTTCCACCTTCGTACGTTCAGGTAGCGTTAGCTTGCCAGGGACAGCATTAGCGGCGACGTTTCGTGAGGATATCCAGAGAAATAGCGAGAATGAGAACAATGCCTTTGATCACTTGCTGATAATACGACGTCACACCCAGTAAATTGAGGCCATTAGAAAGGATGCCAACAATGAATGCACCAACCAATGCCCCGCCTACACCGCCTACCCCACCGAACAAACTCACACCTCCCAGCACCGGCGCCGTAATAGCATCCAATTCCCAACCGACGGCTGCATTGGGTTGCGCCGACCAAAGTCGCGCCGTCAACAGGACACCGGCCATGGCCGCGGTGAGTCCGCTAACCACATACACCGAAAACGTCACCCAACCGGTAGAGACACCGGCCAGACGCGTCGTCTCCTCATTACCGCCAGTGGCATAGATGTGCAAGCCATAACGTGTTTGCCGCAAGACAATCCAGGCCACAATCGTCACAATCGTCATGATGATCACCGGCACTGGAATCGTGAGCACACGTCCTGTTCCCAACCAAATAAAGGCATCATCGAGCCCGGCGATAGGGCGCCCTTGCGTATAAACCAGGGTCAATCCACGCGCAACTGCCATCATCGCCAAGGTAGCAACAAAAGGCGGCATCTCTCCTTTCACAATGAGAAGGCCATTGACGGCGCCGACCAGCATCCCCGCCAGCAGGGCTATAGAAATACCGGCAAAAGTACCCAGACCTTCACGTACGGCCAGCCCAGCCGCCAGAGCCCCGGCCAAGGCCATGATCGAACCCACCGACAAATCAATACCGGCTGTAAGAATGGTAAACGTCATACCCACAGCGACAATGGCCAGCATCGAGGTTTGCAGGGCGACATTGAGGATGTTCGAGGTCGTGAGGAAATCTGGAGAACCGATCGCAAAAATCACCCCGAGTATCAGCAGGATGAAAGTCACGCTATAACGACGAAGAATGTCCAAAATGCTGCTTCGCTTACGACTGCGCATAACTACTCCTTTTCGTTGCACCTGTGGCGGCACGCATGACATCATCTTGTGTGACGTCCTTTCGATCAAATTCGGCCACTATCTTTCCTTCCCGCATCACTAAAATTCGGTCACTAATCCCCAACACTTCCGGTAACTCCGAAGAAATCATCAACACCCCCACGCCAGATTCGGCCAGTTGATTCATCAAGGCATGAATTTCTGCCTTGGCCCCAACATCAATACCGCGGGTCGGCTCATCCAGAATCAACACCCGTGGTTGCAACGTCAACCAACGGGCAATGACTACCTTCTGCTGATTACCACCGGAAAGATTACGTACCCGTTGTCGTAGGCTGGGTGTGCGGATATCCAGCTCCTTTACATATTTCCCGGCGATACGATTCACCCTGGCTGAGCTGATAAATCCCCAACGGGTGACTTGATTCATCGAGCTGATCACGATATTCTCCCGCACAGCACGGTCCAAGAACAATCCCTGTTGCTTCCGGTCCTCCGGCACAAAGCCCAAACCCAAACGGATGGCATCTCCTGCAGATTTGAGCTTCACGGGTTGACCATGCAAGCGGATCTCACCCGCTGTGGCAGAGCGAACGCCAAAAATGGTCTCTGCCAGGGCGGTACGGCCGGCACCTACCAGGCCGGCAATACCCACAATCTCCCCTTGATGCAATTTCAAGCTGACTCCGTGCAGTTCTCGGCCATCCTCCAGATCAGATACCTCGAGCACAACATCTCGGCGAGCAGACTCCCCCTTGGGATACAACTCGCCCAGGTCCCGCCCCACCATCATCTTCACCACCTGATCCTCGTCCAGCTCAGTGGTGGGCTGCGTAGCGATATGCCTGCCATCACGCAACACCGTAATGCGGTCGCTGACCTCGAAAACTTCTTCCAAACGATGGGAAATAAAGATAATCGAGACTCCCTGAGCTTTCAGAGACTGCATCAGCTCGAAAAGTACCTCTGTTTCCCGTTCGGTCAGAGCTGAGGTGGGCTCATCCATGGCGATAAGGTCGGCGTTATACGAAAGTGCTTTTGCCACTTCCACCATTTGCTGCTGGGCAATACTCAGCTCATCCACAGAGACGCGGGCATCCACATCCACGGTAAGGCTATCCAAGATTTCCTGGGCCTGGCTGTACAGTGTTTTCCAGGCGATAAACCCTGGTAGACGTCCGCGCGGCTCCCGCCCCAAATAGATATTTTCGCCCACCGTACGAAAAGGAACCAGGGAAAGCTCCTGATGAATCATACTGATCCCCAAAGCCTGTGCTGTGGCCGGAGAATTGATGTCTACTTCCTTCCCGCGCAGGAAAATCCGACCTTCATCTTTAGCCAGGGCGCCGGTAAGGATCTTCATCAAAGTACTTTTACCCGCGCCATTTTCCCCCACCAGGGCATGGATCTCGCCCCTGGCAACATCGAAACTCACATCTTGCAGAGCCTTCACGCCAGGAAAGCTCTTGGTGATGCCCTCCATCCGCAGAAAAATGTCGTGATCTGGCATGAGAATAGCAGAGTCAAGTGAGCGCGGGGTGGTAGTCAGCTTGGGCTCCACCCCGCGCGGTTGGATAAAGTTATTGGGTTACCAGGGCTAGGTCTACGGGAACGTACTTATCAACACTTTCGCCGTTGAGATACTTGACCGCGAAGTAAACACCAAGCTTGCCCATTTCTGCAGGCTGCTGGGCAATGGTCGCGGCCAGCTTCCCGGCCTTGACTGCAGCGACAGCATCATCCACGGCATCAAAGCCCACAAACACGATGTCTTGAGCACGTCCGGCTGCTTCCGCCGCCTCGATCGCCCCCAAAATCATCTCGTCGTTGTGGGCAAACACACCGTCGATCTCCGGCTGTGCCTGCAGGATGTTCTCGAACACAGTCAGGCCTTCGGCACGATTGAAATTGGCCGTCTGCCGCGCCACGATCTCCACGCCCGGGCACTCGCTGCTCATGTAGTCGTTGAAGCCCTTGCCACGGT
>JAADFV010000108.1 GCA_013152695.1 Chloroflexota bacterium
TCGCCGTCTGACCAGGGCCAAGTCCCCGCAGGGATTCTGGCCTTACGGCTAAAAAGAGCGAGCCGCTGCTGACAAGATCGGTCGGCGGAGGCCGACCTCCGGCGCGAAGCGCCTAAAAAGCCCGATTTCAATCGGCGGGGCACGTACACTGGCTGGCTGGTGCATAGAATCCGGCGCACTTCACCAATCGGCGGGACGGAGGCGACGCCGGGCGCGCCACGCAGGGGGGAGTGGCGAATCTTGAAAATCTATGACATCTGCCATCTATGACAAAAAATGCCCTGTCAAACTGAAAATTTGGTATTGACATTTATGCAATCGTATGCTATCATTGCATACACTACATACGATTGCACAAATGGATACTCCTTAACCATGGCAAAAAACACCCGATCCCAACGTCCACGAGCCGTGACCATGCGCGACGTGGCCAAGGCGGCAAACGTGTCGCAGAGTACGGTCTCACGTGTATTGAGCGGAAGCGATGGCCAGATTCCCATTAGTGCCGTGACGAAACAACGTGTCTTGGAAGTTGTAGAGGAACTTGGCTACTATCCTAATCTGTATGCGGGCAGCCTGCGTGGTCAAAAAACGCAAATGCTGGCAATGATGATCGCCGACATTACCAACCCCTTTTATCACCCGATGGTACGCGCCGTGCAGGATGCGGCACGTAGCCGTGGCTATGATGTGATGATTTCGAACACCGATCACATGCGCGAGGGTGAAATACAATTCTGTAATTCGATCATCCGACGTCCCGTGGATGGCGTCATTCTAGCACCGTATCACTTGACCACTGACGACATAGAGCGACTGATAGAGCGAACGGGCGTTGCCGTGGCGGCCATGGGCCAACATGTCGACCACCCCCAAGTCGACGTCGTTTTCGGCAGTGATGACATTGCCACAAGCAAGACAGCTAAGTGGTTAATCGAAGAGAAGAAACACAGGCGTATTGGTTTTATTGGTGTCACCGAAAAGTTTGCGGCAGGTTGCCGACGCCGACGTGCCTTTCTTGAAGCAGTCGCAGAAACGGGAATTGAGATGCCAACTGAATACATCCAGGAGGGTGACTGGTCCCTCAAGAGTGGTATGGCGGCAATGGAGATATTACTGAATTTACCAACGCCACCGGATGCGGTCTTTGTGCTCAACGATCTGATGGCTATTGGCGCCATGGAAGTTGCCAAGGAAAGGGGTCTCCGAATTCCCGAGGATGTTGCCATCGTAGGCTTTGACAATATTCCGGGCTCGTCATGGGTCTATCCCCGGCTTACAACGGTGGCCCAGTATCCGCAGGAAATGGGCAAGATTATGGCTGCAGCAGTCTTCGAGCGTTTGGACGGGTTCGACGGGGCGGGTCGCCGCTACGAGGTGCCTTGTCACCTAATCGAACGCCAGTCAGCCTAGAAATATAGGTCGGGTCATTCGTGTCAGAAAATGCGTTGCTGCGCTGTGAGTTTGCTTTTCGCCAGACTCCAGTCACATGGACAAGAAACGCCAGTGAAGGGTCTCGCGGCACATGAATTGCTGGATTCTTCGCTAAAATTGGCCCTGTGATGGTCGTTTCGGCGTCAAAGCCCGCATCTCTTTGATGTGTATTAGCTTCGAAGACGCGCTCAGAACTTGTCCTGAGCGCGTCGAAGGATGCCAGTTTGCAGAAGTGTCCGGCAGCGAACCTGCGAATAGTCGTCAAAAGCATCCCCAGTACTTGGTCAAGTGCAAAATGAGATAGGTCATTCGGACGAGGGCAGGCTCGGGCTCTTTGGGCCCTTTGCGCCGGGATTCGGCCTACGCCGACCCTCCATGATGCGAAGAGCGGACGGTGAAGGCCGTCCCCTGGCCGCAGGCCTGAAGCACCCGACTTCCAGTCGGCGAGAGCAAAACGAAAGGTCATTGATGGACGTGCACTAAGCACTGGATCGGTATCTGTTTTCGGACGCCGTAAGCTTTCAACTGGCTCGTCATGTCGTTACAAAAGGAGATTCTTATGCCCAAGACTATCTAAATCGATGTTTGTTTTCGGATTCAGCAAGCTTTCAGTTGTCCAATCAAGTAGATACAATAGGAGACCCCCATGTCTAAGAAAACCTTTCTTCTCGCTGTGTTATTGCTCGTAGTGATGGTTTTTGTCGCTGCATGTAGTCCCGCACAGGCACCTGCAAGCCAGGAAGCTGCTCCGGCACAGCCTACAGCCAAGTCTGTGGTTGAGCCTACAGCCGAGCCTACAGCCGAGCCCACAGTCGAGCCAACGCCGGTTGTCAACGCTTTTGGCGAGTGTGACGACCCCTTGATTCTCTGGCACGGTTTGACCGGCTCTGATGGCGCTATCTTCGCCGAACTGCTGCAGAAATTCTCGGCAGACAACCCCGACGTTTGCCTCAATTCCGAGGGCTATCCCTGGGATCTCTTCTTCCAGAAGTACCCCACCGCCGTTGCCGCCGGTACGCCACCGGATTTGGTCATCTTCCATGCCTCCGAGGTCAAGCAGATGGCATCGCTGGGGATGATGTTGCCATTGGACGACATCATTTACAACGACGGCACTTTCAGCAGGGATGACTTCAACCCCACTCTGATCAAGGCCATCACCATCGACGGAAAAACCATGGCCCTCCCCTTCGATAACCACGGCTGGCTCCTGTGGTACAATACCGAACTGATAAAAAATGCGGGGCTGGACCCGGATAACCTGCCCAAAAATGGCAGTGAATTCATTGCCTGGGCGCAGAAACTCACCACAGATGTGAACGGCAAGCACCCCAACGAAGAGGGCTTTGACAAGGATAATGTTGAAGTCTGGGCCATCGACTTCACCTGGCCGCGCTACACCGTTCCCACGACCCTGTGGCAGTTCGGCGGCGGTGTGATCAGTGATGACGGCACGAAAGCGACCCTGGCCAGCCCCGAATCCATCGCCGCCATCCAGTACTGGCATGACCTGATGTACAAGTACTATGTGGCCCCGCCGAACACACCCGGCAAGACGTGGTCGGGCGATCTGTACCGGGCCGAACGCCTCGTTTTCATGTGGGAAGGCACCTGGATGCGGGGGTTCATGCGGGACAACCCGGAAATTGCGGCGAAAACAAAGACGGCCTTCATCAACTCACTGGCTCCCGACGGCAACCAGGCTGTCAAGTTTGATTCGCACATCTTCTCCATACCCACGGGCGTAGATAAAGACGGCATCGCTAAGGCCAAGAAGCTGATGACCTATTTGGTAAAGAACAGCGCCTACTGGGCGACTTCGGGCCAGGTTCCTGCCCTCCTCTCCGTACAGCAGTCACCTGAAGTACAGGCACTCGCCTCGGTAGCCATGGCTGCTAAGGAGTTCAACACCATTGGCCGTACCGATATGAACACCAAAGCCTTCATCGAGATTCAGACGGCGTACGAAACTGCCATTGGCAACGCTCTCCTCGGCCCCGATGCCAGCGTCGAAAAGGCGTTGAAAGCGGGGAATGAGCAGATTCAGGCCATTCTCGATCGTCCCTAACTGATCCCCAGTCCGACCGCCGGTCGGTATACTCTTCATGGTTGTGTGTACCGATCGGCGGTTGTTTGAACGCCCCTGGAAGGAATGACGTATGACCGAATCAACCACACCTTTAGTTGGCGTAACGAAGGTTCCTGATCGACGCTGGCGGACTCTTCGCAAACAGCTTCCGAACTATCTCTTCATTCTGCCCCATTACCTGCTCTTTACGGTGTTTCTCCTCTACCCCATCGTCCGTGGCTTGCAGATCAGTCTGTACGATTGGAAGATCATGCTCAAACAGCAGGAATACATTGGGCTTGCCAATTATCAAGCGCTGATGAAATCCACGTACTTCTATGAGGTCTTGGGCAACACACTTTACTTCATGGTGCTCACCGTCGTCATCAATGTCGTCTTGGCGCTGCTGGTGGCTTCGGGCTTGAAACACGACTTCAGAGGCAGCAACTTCCTGCGTATTCTGTTTTATGCCCCGAACATCCTCTCGGTGTCCGTACTGGGCATCATTTTCATACGCGTGTGGGATACACAGCTTGGCATCATCAACTACTTCATCACAACTATCCTGGGGGGGCCACGCATTTCCTGGCTGGGAAATCCGGCGATGGTCATTCCCTCGCTTGCCAGTACCACGGTGTGGTGGACCTTCGGCTTCCCCATGCTTGTGTTCCTGGCCGGCCTACAAAACATCCCTGAGTCGCTGTACGAGGCGGCCAAGATCGACGGTGCGGGGTCGGTGCGGACGTTTCGCTACATCACGCTTCCCCTCATCATGCCGACGATGCTATTTGTGGTGGTGACGCAGTTCATCGCCCATATGCAGGTCTTTGCCCAACCCTACATCATCACCAGTGGCGGTCCCGGCAATGCCTCACGCACGGCCGTGATGATGCTGTACGAAACCGCTTGGAAATTCTTCCGCTTTGGCTATGCGTCGGCCATCTCGGTTGTACTTGCCGCGATCATGATTGTCATCACTGTCATTATATTTATGTTGATGCGCAAGCGCACAGAATTCTAATCAAATAGGAGTATGTCATGCCTACAGCAACCCAGGTGACACCTTCTCGATCGGGTCGGCGCCGCTACAAAAACACAAAACGGACGCTGCTTCTGTGGCTGATCTTCTTGCCACTTGTCATAGTGATGATTGTGCCGCTAATCTACATGTTCACAATGGCGTTCACATCGGAATCGAATCAGTTGGCCTATCCGATTCAGTGGATCCCCAGGCCACCCACGCTGTCCAATTTCTATCACATCTACATGGATAAGACGTTGCCCATTATGCGCTGGTTTCTCAACAGCGTTATCGTCTCCACGGTTGGCACATCCATCGTCGTCTTCCTCTCTTCATTGAGCGGTTACGCCTTTGCCCGCTTGGAGTTTCCTGGCAGGGACTTCCTGTTCTCGCTTCTACTGGTTAGCCTGATGATTCCGGCAGCCATTACCCTGATTCCTGTATTCCTGCTGCTCCGTGATCTAAAGTTATTGAATACATACCACGCCATATGGTGGCCGGCCGCCGCCTCGGTGATCGGTATTTTCTTGATGCGCCAATATTTCTACTCCATACCGACTGATCTCGAGGACGCCGCCCGCGTCGATGGCGCCGGCCGTTTCCGCATCTATTGGCAAATATGCTTGCCCATGGTGAAAGGGGCAACGGTAGCGCTTTCTATTTTCATTTTTCTGCTTCTGTGGAATGATCTATTCTGGCCATTGATCGTCCTCAGTGATCGCCCCATGCTCACGCTTCCCGTGGGACTGCTTGTGATCCAACAGGGAAGCTACATTCAGCGCGGCCTGGCCTTTGCCGGTGCGTTTATTGCCTCGATGCCGGTTCTGGTATTCTATGCCATCTTCCAGCGCCGAATCATTGCCGGCATTACGACAACAGGCATGGCCGGACAGTAGCAGCACGGTGCTGATATGAACAGGTCACATCCATCCATAGCCGTGGCGACCATCATTGTCACGGCGCACACCCCATGATAGGCGCTTATATGTCCACTTTGACGGCACAGATTTTTCTAGATACCAATCGCACTATAGCTCCAATCTCACCCTGGCTCTTCGGCGGCTTCGTGGAACACATGGGCCGCTGTGTCTACGAAGGAATCTACGATCCGCAGTCGCCTTTGGCCGATAAGCGCGGACTGCGCACCGATGTGCTCGACGCCCTTCGTGAGCAGAAGTACACGATCATGCGCTACCCCGGTGGCAACTTCCTCAGCGGTTACAACTGGCTGGATGGCGTCGGCCCCAAAGAACAACGCCGGCGCCGCCGCGACTTGGCCTGGCAATCGATTGAAACCAATCAGTTCGGTACCAATGAGTTTATGGCGTTTTGCGACGCCATCAACGTCGAACCCATGTTGGCGGTCAATATGGGAACCGGCACCATCCAGAGCGCTGCTGATTTGGTCGAATACTGCAACGCACCTGCCGGTACGTACTGGGCCGATTTGCGCGTTGCTCACGGTCACCCGAACCCCTACAATGTGAAAATTTGGTGTGTTGGTAACGAGATGGACGGCCCCTGGCAGATTGGCCATTTAGATGCGCAAGAATATGCCAAGAAAGCCCTCGAAGCCGCCAAGATGATGAAGTGGCAGGATTCTTCGATTAAGACAGTCTTGTGCGGGTCGTCCAGCAATCGCATGTCGACCTACCCTGAGTGGGATCGCCTGTCTCTGGAAAGATGTTGGGAGCATGTCGATTATCACTCGATCCACTACTATGCCGGTAATCACGATGGTGATACGACCAGCTATCTGGCGGTAGCACGTGAGCTGGAAGACTTTGTCGACACCATGGCTGCCACCCTGCGTTACGTCAAAGCCAAGCGACGCAGTCAACATGACGTCTTCTTGTCGTGGGATGAATGGCAGGTTTGGTACAAGGATGATTCCATCCGGGGAAATTGGACGGAAGCGCCACACTTGATCGAGGAAACCTACAATTTGGAGGATGCTTTGGTCGTGGCGCAGTGGCTCAACGTTTTTTTGCGCAAGAGCGATGTGCTGAAAATCGGCTGTGTGGCCCAAATCGTCAATATTATTTCCTGGTTGCAGACAAAGCGAGATGGCCTTCTCAAACAGAGTTCGTTCTATCCATTCAAACTGGTGAGCAACTACGCCCGGGGGGTTGCGCTTGATGTGCAGGTGAACGCACCGCTCGTCGACACGAAGAAGTATGGCCCCATGCCCATGTTAGACGTATCATCCACCTACGATGCCGAAAACGGAGCCGGTGCTGTATTTATCGTCAATCGCAGTCAGACAGACTCTGTGGTCACAGACTTGATCTGGCAGGATGAAATTCCGCAAAGCTTGTCGCGGGCGTATCAGCTCGCCGGCAATGACGTCCACGCAGCCAATACCTGGGACAATCCCAATCAGCTCACGGCGCGGCCCATACCCGTACCGATTATTGCTGACGGCAAGGCCACACTTGAATTGCCCCCTCTGTCGTTCACGGTACTGACGACGCAAGGGCGCTAAGCTGGGCGTCTAGAAATGACCTTCCGTTTTTGCTCTCGCTGACTGAAGTCAGGCTCTTCAGGCCTGCGGCCGGAGGGCGGCCTGCGCCGTCCTTTTGTGAATCCGGGACGGTCGCCGGAGGTCGCCCGCTGGCGCCAAGCGCCTGTAGAGCGCGAGGTTAGCCGGTGATGTAGGTCAC
>JAADFV010000109.1 GCA_013152695.1 Chloroflexota bacterium
GTAAGATCGTCCAGGCCGACGCGGCTATGAAAACCGTGCTTTTCGATGAGCTCAGTATTATGACAACCACTACATGTCTGCATGGTCGAAACAGGCTTGCCCGATACCAACACATTGACACCATCTTCATCTAGAAGAGGAAAAGTAGGATGGATGGGTGACGGTTGGGCTGCAGCCGTGCCTCCGGCGATCAGTAGCAGAAGCACAACCAGTGTGACGAGAAAAACGGTGCGCTTGGAGTAATGTTGCATCATTGTGCACCTCCATTCTGGACATCAGCAACTTTGCCTTCAATCTTTCGACTACCGAAGAACATGGGATCGCCGTCATAACCGAGCGCCTTCCAGTCCAAACGCCCTGGCTTGCCATCTGGCGTATGGCAGGCATTACATTGGAGGGCGTCCTCTTTGGGCGCCACCATGTGCGTTGTCGGCCAGTACATAGCAGTGGGCGCGAATCCATATTCACCGCTGTAGGGGATATTGTGGGCCTCTGCCCCCAGACGCAGAGCCTTATCCCACTCGAAGTCAGTCCAATAGCCGCCCTCACCGTAAGTCTTGGGCGTTAGTAAGATGTTGTAAACCTTGTCGTAAGGCTGTTTTGCATGATGCACTTTGAAGGGGAAAATCTTGGCATTAGGATCGTCGATACTACCGGCAGGCATATTCAAAACGGTCTCCACATTGGGATCGATTTTATCCCCAATGAGATAGCGATTCTCGACTACACCGTTGTACCAGGCATAATCAGGAATCACATTTTTCTCGTAGATAAATTCACCCTTGATCTTGAGATACTCGTGGGGATTGTTGGGGCGAGTGTCATCACCGGCTTTAGACCAATCCCACCACACTTTTGTTGCTTCCTTGCGAGCAAAGGCGGGAATGTGACAGGTCTGGCAGGCGACACTATCCGTGTGCAAATTGAGCCGGTCATCCTCATGGGGTTTCTCGGCGTGACAATCTGTGCAATGTGCCTGGTTCTCGTCGTCAAGGCTGACGCTAATAGAACGACCACTCCACTGATGTTTTCCTTCATAGCGGTGGCACTCGGTGCAGGTAAAATCGTAGCGCCCCATATGTACATCCAACTCGTCAGAGGGATTGATCAGTGAGTTGTCGAGATCGCCGTGCTTGACCGCATCGCCGCCACCACCACGAAAATGACAAACACCACAGTTTAGACGGCTGGGATTACCCACATGTTTGGCTATGTCGACTAAATCGACACCCTTGGCGGGATAGCCGGAGTTGGCTTTCACATAAAGCCCGGTCGTGTCGTGACAAACCAGGCAGTCAACCCCAGTTGGATCGTTAAAATCATAGTTCTCGTCTTCCCAGCCGTAGCCGGCGTGGCAGGCAGTGCATGGTGGCCAGTTGGGCTTGATCGCTATGCAAAAATTGTTGAGAACGTATCTTTTACCGGTGTAGACAGGTTCATCACGACCGGGAACTTCATAAGGGCCATGAGTCCAGGTGAAGTGGTTGTTATGCAACATGTCGTTGCCGGCGTCGGGATGACACTCCAAGCAAGCTTTAGTGACATCCTCTCCACTTTCGAAGGGGCCCTGAATAAGTCCTGTGTGGTCGGTGGGAATGGGATGCTCGGGGCGGTGTGCCCAAGGATCATCGACCTTGGCCGCGTTTGTTTTGGGAACGAAGATGGCAATCGGTACGATGATGATTAGCAGCGTAATCAGGGCACCGACTACCCACCATTTTTGATTTGACATAGGCTTTTCACTTCCTTTTGCCATAACGATGGGCTTGATGAAATAGGAGAAAAGATTTAGGTTTGAGAAGAAGAATAAGACTGGGCGTGCGTAATAATACGCTCACCCAGGATTTCCCGGAGCAAATCTAAAGCCTCGATGATGCGATAATCATTGAGGCTGTATATCACCTGTCGACCTTGCCGTTCGTCCTTGACAAGATAAGAACTTCGCAAAATGCGTAAATGGCGAGAGATGGTCGATTGGGGTAATTCGAGTCGTTTTTGGATATAGCTTACGTTATGTGGTTTATCTGCTAGCGCGTAGAGAATGGCTATACGAATTGGATCAGCTAAAGCTGTGCATAGTTCGGCATGAAGCCGGTTGAGTTCAGCGCGAGGAGGAATGGTATTTGAAGACATGAGGCGTGTTCGGCAAAAAACATTTATTAGATGCGGATATCCGAATATGTTGCATTATACAGCAAATCGACTCGTGCATCTATGATCAATCTCATATTGCACCCATCTTGTACTCATCTTTCCCTCATTTTTACCAGGCAAAGCATACCTAGGGGCATCAACTGGCCTCTTGGCATGCTTTCCTTTTTCCTTGTCCTCGCCGCCTTGCTGCTTGACTGCTTGCTCTGGTATCATGCGGGAAAATTGTGTTGCGTCATGCCTTATGCAACGAATTTCTGCTTGTTTACCTACCCTTGCCTTGACACTATGGTTCTCTTTTCCTGATTGACGGAGCTTAACTCTATGGGCGCATGGCGCATCGCCACGGTTCGTGGCATCCCCATCAAAATTCATTGGTCTTTCTTCATCCTTCCCCTCTTCTACGGCCTGGGGGCAGGCTCGCCTGCAGGCGCACTACGCGGGGTAGTATTCATCCTGCTACTTTTTGCCTGCGTAGTCTTACACGAACTAGGCCATAGTCTGGCAGCCCAGTATTATGGCATCACTGTCAAAGAGATTTTGTTGCTGCCTCTGGGAGGGTTGGCGCAGATGACGCGTATGCCCCGGCAGCCCTTACAAGAGTTCGTCGTCGCCATCGCCGGACCGGCCGTCAACATTGCCATTGTCATCTTACTCGGTCTCGTTGTCCCTTCCGCCCTCGACTTACAGCGTCTTTCCCAGCAGGCGGGGGCATCAGCCAGTGTGGATTTGCTCCGTGATCTGGCGATTACCAACCTCTATTTGGCGGGCTTCAATTTACTACCGGCCTTTCCCATGGATGGCGGACGCGTGTTGCGGGCGATCCTCAACGCCATGCTCCCCTACGAAACAGCTACGAGTATTGCCAGCTGGGTGGGGCGACTTTTTGCCATCGGCTTTGCCCTGTTAGGACTGGCCACCGGTAACTGGATTCTCGCAGCGATTGGCATTTTCATTTTCGCGGGAGCCGGGGCCGAAAATACAATGGTGCAACAGCAAGCCATCTGGGAACGATTCGTGGCTGCAGATATTGCTCGCCCTGCCACTTCACTACACCCCCTCGATCTCCTGGGCCAGATCGAACCGCAGGTACGCTTTAGTGCCCAACCCATCTACCCAGTGATCGATGGCCCCCGCCTGGAAGGCATGGTCAGTCGTGATAAAATCCTGGCTGCTGCCCAGGCTTTAGGGCCGGGTACGCCCGTACAAGCAATAACCGACCGTGCCCGTTATGTCGCCGCTGATATGCCCCTGGACCAACTCTATCAGGTGATGATGACGAAGCAACTCCCTGGCCTTCTGGTCATCGACAATCATAAACTTTTGGGTGTTGTCGGTATTGAGGATGTGGTGGAGGCCCTAAAAAGCAAACAGTCGCCATGAACAAAGCGCGTTTTGGCAACGAACACCGTCGACAAGGTGGCGCGACCGTAGCCTTCCGGTAGCTGGTAACGCCTTAGGCTTCGCCGGACATGACCGAGAGTACTACTCTTCGCTCCCGATTTTGGCGACATCGACCGACAATTGCGAAATCGTCGTTGCCAGGGTGGTAAGTTCGCTGTTGAGAGTTTGCAACTTATCGTATTCGACACGAATGAAGCGGGTGTAAGGGGCAATTGCTTCCCGCATCTCCTGGACCGAATGCGCCAATTCTCGCTCAAATTGGGCGTTTATCGCCTGCTCCAAACGGTAGCGTAGATCATCGATTTTGGCATCAAGGTTGCGTTTGGCAGCTCGTCGCCGCGCGGGCAGAATAAAGAGGCCAGCAAAGGCAATACTGCCAGCGGCAATGATGCCGAGGGGGTCCAAAGCACGCGTGAGAACGTGTAAAAGCACGGCGCCGATACCGATGGCGCCCACCTCGACGGCACCCATAGCTGCCAGGGTCGACTGCACCGATTCACTCAACTGCCGTGCCTCTTCCGATTTGTCGTAGCTGGCCACAACCTCGCGGGCGACCCGGCCGACCGATTGCAGGAGTTTTTGACGATTACTATCGAATTGGCCCCCAATGTCCCCTACCATTTTATCACGGTGTTCGGCTGTGCGCTGGCTGAGATAGCGGGTAATGTCTTGCCATTGCCGGAAGTTGCGATCAACCATCCAATCGATGATGTCGCTCACTTCGGCTTCGATTTGGGTATGGGTATCGGCCACCACCTGACGCTCAAATTCGGAGCGAAGGCGGGAACTATTGATCAGGTCAAAGAATCGCCCCATACGAATCATCTCGTCGAAAAACTCATCGCCCCGTGCCCGCATGTCGTGGAGGATGTTATCGATACGGTTGAGACGGAAGCTAAAGTCATGCTGCATATCAGCGATGTAGGCGTCTAGATCTGCATCGATGACATCGATAGTCGCGAAGTCTTCCTGCAGAAGCTGAAGTCGTTCTCGCACCCGTGCTTCGTATTTGCTGCGTAAATGCTCGGCAACTCCGAGGGGACTCTCGAGTTTAAGGCGCAGGCGTTGTTTCTGGTCCAGTTGTTGGAGGATGAAGGTCTCCAGTTCGAGAAAGCGGGATTGCCGCAGCCACTGCTCACGACGAGTGGGATCTTTTTCTGTTTTTGCAGCCAGAGCCAACTTGGCAGAGACGGGAAATATCACAGGAATCGAACCTAAGATGGCGCTGGTTTGCTCACGAACAAAGGTGATGACTTCGTCTAGAGCCTCTGGCGTATCCAAAAGATCGATTTTGTTGATAATCACGACTACTTTCTTGCCCCAACTGCGTACTTTCTCCAAAAAAGCTCGTTCGCTATCGCTTATGGGCTGGCTGGCGGCAGTGACAAAGAGGACGAGGTCTGAGCGAGGAACGAAGGCCTCGGTGATCTGCTGGTGACGCTGAATGATGGCGTTTGTGCCGGGTGTATCGACGATATTGATATCCTGTAGCCAGGCAACTGGATATTGCAGACGCAAGAGATAGGGTTCTTGCTGATAAGCTCCGGGCTGGATGCCGTATTGGAGAATGTGCACCTGGCTGGTTGTCGGTGTGACCCCTTCTTCTAAAAAGGGTTCACCGAGTAAGGCATTGATGACGGCAGATTTACCACTATTGAATTCGCCCACGACGACCAAAAGAAAGAACTCGTCAAGCTGCTGACGAGTGTGGGCAAGTGTCTCCAGATCATGGGCGGGGGCTTCAAGTTGCGCTAAGATGCGTTCCAGAGTGGCGAATAGATTCCGTTCTTGGCGCAAAATAGCTTCATGTTGTGCTGTTAGAATCTTGTGCATAGGGGGTCAAACCTGTTCGGGCTCAGGTTCGGTAATATCAAAGTCGGAAGAGGTGTCCGGAGGTGGTTCCTCAGGAGGTAAATGGGGCAATGCTTCCAGCAGCATCGGCAGGAGATTGGCGCCATGGCGCTGCAAATACGCCATCATTTCCAAGAGGTCGTCGGGAGTCATCTGCGGACGCGGCTCGGGTAATTGCCTTTCATTCACCCAGGCTTGCAAGGCGGGTAGATAGTTCGCACGAGCAGCAATGTCAATGGGGTAGCGTTCAGGATTGACACCAATCCAGTTGAGGGGGCCGGCTTTGCTTGCGACTTCTTCCCAGGCGAGGGCGCCGGGTGTATCATGGGTATGTAAGAGGCTGGGCACGAGAGAAAGGAGGAGAGGGATATCTTTGGGAAGGTAGGGAGCCATACGTGCCAGGTATTGTAGGCTATCATCAGTATGGAAGGGTAGCCAGAGAGGAAGAAGGTTGGCGCGCAGGGCGGCGGTGGGATTGATCTGATTGAAGCATTCGACAAGCATGCCTTGGGGGGCATGTTCGTGCATGTCGGCCTCCCAAAGATAAGCGGTATAAGCAAGGGCGCTGAAATCTTCAGGATGACCACCACTCAATGCTTTGAACTGGTACTCTTCGTTGGCAGCAAAATCTTGTACGGCAGCTTTGAATTCGGGCAATGAGCCCCATTCTGATTCGGGCTCCTCGGAAATGGGCCAATGTTCAGATAATGTCCAGCCACCGCGATGTTCGGCACCGATACTCTCGAGCCAGGCGTCGATCTCTTCATTGCCTTCGAAATAGTCGGCAGAGACATATCCGCCCAGCCCTCCAACTTGAAAGGTGTGATTTTCGGCGATGAGATATTGGTCCCATTGGTAAGTGCAGTCGGCAAAGAAGATGATGCCGCCAGGGGCGAGGTGGGCGCGAATAAATTGCTGGAATGTTTGGGGCAACTGCCGAAGCTTCAGACGTACATGGTTCAGGTGCACTACAAGAAAGCGGTCGTGAATAGGATCGTAGTGGTTGATGGCATGAAGATCGGGATTACGTTGCAGGATGGTATCGATCAGCGAGGCACCATAGGCCTGGTAGCTCTTGATATCGTCAGCTTTGCTGCGATGGCTAAAGCTGAGCAGAAATTGCGCAGGCAGGTAAGGAATCCGTAACAAAGCGGCGAGATAAGCGACTCCCCCATTCGGTGCCCCCAACATGATTGCCGGATAACCTACACCTGGCTCGACGCGCTCGTAGGCAGTAAGGGCCTGACGAGCCAAACCTTCTGTGGTAAGTTCACCAGCGAGGGCAGGGTCCAAACCGGTGTTGCGCAGGGCGCGTGCTCCTAAAGAAGCGATGACTTTGTCGGGGAGTCGTCCGGCCCAACGCAGAGCCGTGGCGCCCAAAGCTGGCCCTATCTGAGGGGGGCGGTACCAGGCGTTGCTGAGTGCAGCGGCCACGGCTTGCAGAACAGCAGCCGAGCTAGATTCTAGCGTTTCTCGTATACGGGGATATGCCATGGTCGTTTTCTCGCTAATTACGGTCCAATCCAGGGAACAATGAATCCATTATATCATTTTATGGTAAATGCGAAAAGGTGAGGAGAAGGGCTGGCATTTCCTCCTAATTTGACATTCGTTAGCGAAAATGATAAACTTCTATGTCAAGCAAACATATCCACCGTAAAAGCAATGATGGAGACGAGTAGGCGGGCCTAAGCTAGGCCCAGCGAGTTCGGGTTGGTGCGAGCCGAACGCCTTGCTCCCGCTGAAAATCCCTCCGGAGCTGTCAGCCGAACGGCATAT
>JAADFV010000110.1:0-7118 GCA_013152695.1 Chloroflexota bacterium
ACATGATGTTCATTGAGCAGAGGTGGAATTTGAAAACGTGTTTCAAAGAGAAAATCCTCGACGATGACAGGTTCGTAAGTCGCCAAAGTATAACCTGCTTGTGAGTTCACGGTAACCGCTACTCTCGCTTGTCCTACAACCCCTTCCTGCCACCCCACCCCTGCTTTCAACAATAACTCATTACCATCAGGCTGCAATTCAAGGACTTTGCAAAACTCAACCTCCAGAGTTTCTGCCACCATTTTTACGGTCTCATCCATCAACTCGTCAAGGGGAGTGCCAGCCAGGGCAAGTTGCCCTAATTTGGCAATGACAGCCTGCTGTCGTCCCCGCACCAGACGCTCCCTCTCTGCCTGAACTTGTGCCGTCATATCGATAAGAAAACCTTGCGTGGCAGGTTTGCTATCATATTCGATAGTCTGTCCCAGAGTATCGACATGAACCAGGCTGCCATCAGCGCGGACTCCTCGAAATCGATAATGCCGGGCTCCGGTAGTGGCTGGATCAGTGCCTTCAATTGCTTGAACTACATGGGGATAATCTTCCGCATACACAAGTTCTTGTATTGTCTTCCCCTGTATTTGCACCGGAGAATCATAACCAAAAATTTCAGCCAAACCCCGATTACAGTATTTGACCTCACCATTCTGAATAATAAAAATGCCGACTAGCGAGGTGTCGAGTAAACGACGGTAGCGCTCCTCGCTTTCTCGTAAGGCATCTTCGATTGCTTTATTTTGACTGACATCACGCATGGCGTGCACAACACCCTTGAAATTCCCTTCTTCATCCAAAATAGGACTACTTCTCACCATCAACCACTTTCCCAGCTTAGGTTCCCAGATGATCGCATCTTCGCTCTTCCCTGTTCGTTTAGTCCTTACAGAAGGACAGTCGACAATTGGACAGGACAGATCGTGGATCACTTGGTAGCAATGCTTGCCCAAGATGTCTTGAAATGAAATGCCCAGGGCATCCACTATCGCCCGATTGGCGCGAATGATACGGAAATCGGCATCTTGCACCGTGATCATGTCGGACATGGCATCGAAGGTGCGACGCCACTCCTCTGCCGCGTGCAACAGGGCGGATTCGAACGCCCGTTTTTGCTCTTGTAGCTTTTTGTTCTCTAACACCTGTGCCACCGCCGACCCCAAACGCTGTAAACGGTCCTTAATCAAATAATCACTGGCCCCTTCCTTCATACAAGCGACGGCAACCTCTTCACTAATCGCACCTGTAACTACAATGACCGGAATATCGATTCCCTTTTCTTTGAGGAGATGCAGCGCCTGCATCGCATCCCACTTGGGAAGATGGTAGTCTGCCAGAATAAGATCGAGATCATCGTCTAGCGCTGCCAGAAAGTCTTCTCGGCTCGTCACTTGCCGCCAATCGAGCTCATAGCCAGCCTGCCGCAAATGCGAAACAATGAGTTCTGCATCTGTGTTCGAATCTTCCAAAATAAGGAGGTGAAGAGGTGTGGTCATGATAAGCTATAAAAGGTCAGTGCCGAATTAGGAGGGCGAGGTCATCTCTATTTGTGCCATTTTAGCAAGGCCAGGGGTGAGACGCAAACCAGAGGAAGAGAGAAAGGGATGGCTGGGAGGAATGATCGCGCGATGGCTTTAGTTTTCTCCTGGCACAAGCAGCCGGTTCCAAGCGGCTGAACTGGTATGTCCTACCCCTGACACTGTATCGATTTAGTCGGCGCGGACCAAGTACGACGCACTTTAATCAGCGCAATTTTCCTGCACCACCGACCAAACGGATACAGTCTCCCCGCCTCTTGCCCTGCTTGACTCCGTACCTCTCCGGGCATATACTTAAACGCAAGGCTTTCGACTGGCGAACCCCGATGCTTCGAAGCTACGAACGTTGGGCGTGGAACAAACCACGAGGAAGAAAGTCCCTTGTTTGACTGACAGCCGCTCGCCTGGGCTGGGTAGTCGGTGCATCACCGGCTACCCTTTTTTTATGCTCGCTCATACCACTTCAACCTATCATGAAAACTGCTCTTCTCTCCCTTTCCGATAAATCTGGACTTGACGCCCTGGCACAAGGGCTTCATGCCCTGGGATTTACCCTCATTGCCAGCGGCGGCACTGCCAAAACCATCCGTGCCGCGGGCGTACCGGTTACCTTTGTCTCTGAGATCACCGGCTATCCCGAGATTCTGGGCGGCCGTGTCAAGACACTGCATCCAGCCATCCACGGCCCTATCCTCGCCCGCCCTACCGATGCCCACATGGCCGAACTGGCACAACATAACATGCAGCCCATCGATCTGGTCGTATGCAATCTCTATCCCTTCGAACAAAGCATCGCCCAAAACGACATCAGTGAAGCTGAAGCTATCGAACAAATCGATATTGGCGGTGTCACTTTGTTGCGGGCAGCGGCAAAAAATTACGAACGTGTGACAGTGGTCACCAATCCGGCGGATTACGAACCTCTCCTTGCCCTCCTGGCTGCAGGCGAAGTCCCTTTGCAGGAGCGGCGACGGCTGGCCCTGAAGGCCTTTCGCCACACGGCCGCTTACGATGCCGCCATTGCCACTTATTTAAGCCGGCAAGTGGAAGGCGACACGCCCACGCCTGCGACTCTGAATCTTGTGGCAGAACGGGTACAGAGCCTGCGTTACGGCGAAAATCCCCACCAGCAGGCAGCATTCTACCGTTGGCACGGCTACGAGCCTGCTTTTGAGCAACTCCAGGGCAAAGCCTTGAGCTACAATAATTTGGGGGACCTGCATGGCGCCTGGGGTGCAGTCAATGAATTCGAAACACCGGCCGTCGCTATCATCAAACACGCCAATCCCTGCGGCCTGGCCACAGCCCCAAACACGGTACAAGCCTACGAAAAAGCACTGGCTTCAGACCCGGTGAGTGCCTTTGGTTCGATTGTGACGGTCAATCGCACTGTGGATTTGCCTCTGGTCGAGGCTATGTCCGGACTTTTTGTGGAAGTGTTGGCGGCGCCGGGCTTTAGCGAGGCTGCCCGCGCCCGCCTGGCAAAAAAGAAAAATCTACGGGTGATGCAGGCTACGGGCGCTGCACCATTTCCTCTGGAATTACATACGGTGTATGGAGGACTACTGGCTCAGACCCCCGACCTTGGTCATGTCTCCGAGTTACGATCTGTTACCCGACGCCAGCCCTCGCTCACCGAAATGCGTGATCTCGAATTTGCCTGGCGCGTGGTGAAATGGCTAAAGTCCAACGCCATTCTCTTTGCCAAAGATGAAGCCACCGTGGGCGTAGGCGCAGGGCAGATGAGCCGCGTGGATGCAGTAAAGCTGGCCGGGATGAAGGCCGGGCAGCGAGCGCAAGGTGCAGTCATGGCTTCCGACGCTTTCTTTCCTTTCCCCGATGGTATCGAAGCCGCGGCTGCCCTCGGTATCACCGCCGTCATCCAGCCTGGCGGCTCTATCCGCGATGAGGAGGTCATTGCCGCTGCAGACAGGCTGGGACTGGCCATGGTCTTTACAGGTATGCGTCATTTCCGCCATTAAAGGTTACGGAAGGTCGTTCGAACTTGACCGCCCGCGGTTCTCCTGCCGGGCGGTTTTCTGTACCCAAAGGTGACGTGAAATAATCCGAAACACCTATCCAGCCAGCAAAATCCTTAACGATCTGTGGCGCGGGCAAGTTTCCAAACCACGGGAAGGCTGATAAAACCAACAGCCGCACTGACAAAAAATGCGTTGAATAGACCAAAATAATCAGCAGCAGCACCTACGGCCCAAATTGCTCCAGCCCGAATCAAAAAACTTAAGCCCATAAAAATACCATTGGCCAAAGCCCGGTTGTCAGGAAACTCGTCTTGCACCAGCGCTAAGAGCACCGGCTGTACCGAAACCACGGTCAGACCGAGGGCGATGAGGAGAGGTACCAACATCCAGCTCGTACTGTGCAGAAAAGCGAGCAGCAAAAGCGGCCCTAAACCCAGTAAAACTGTCAAAACCAGGGGACGTCCCCAACGATCACTGAGGGTACCGGTAAAGAGGGCACCCACCACACCCGCACCTTCTAAAACCGTGAGAGAGCCGGCTGCCAACCAAAGACTGGCCCCCGCTTCATCCTTCATAAAAATGGGTAGATACGTGGTAAGTGTTGTCTGCATAAAAGAGCGTCCGATCATCAAACCCATAAGCAGGGGGAAGATCAAACGAACATGACGCCAAAACGCGGTATTGCTGGCATGAAGAGGCCGCGGTGCCACCCGCACATGGCGGAGCTTTAGATAAAGGATGATAGAAATCAACCAGCCTACGATGGCCAAGCGCCAGATACCGCCTAATCCCAACCAATTAACCCCGGCTACGACGATCAGGGGGCCCAAAGTGCGCCCTAATTCCCCAGCTGCCATAAAAATACTCATACCTGTGCCGACACGGTTGCCAGCCACCTGTGCCACCATGGCTGGAGCAGGCGCATGAAAGGCCGCAATGCTGATTCCCGCCGCCAATAGCAGAAAGGCGAGGGCCATATAACTCGATGTCAAACCCACACTGCTGAACAAAGTGCCGGTGATTGCCGGTGCCAGGATCACAAAATAGCGTAAACTGACACGATCGGCGAGATAGCCTAACAAGGGATTGAGTAAGCTTGGAAGCTGGGAAAAAATGGCGAGCCCCCCCGTTAGAGCATAGCCGATCCCCAGACGCTCCTGTAACAAAGGCAAAAGTGGCGCTAAAAAGGCACTATAGGTGTCATGCGTGAAATGCCCGGCAGCAATAGAAAGAACCTGATCAGAGTGAAAGGTACGGTTCTGAGATTCTTGTGTGAGTTCAGAGGAGGCCATAATTATGTCGTACGAAAAGAGTATCGAAAATGTTCGATTGGATTCTGTTGCGAGGAAACACGACCCCAAGGATAGCACAGGCTTGAATCGACCGGAAATTCAAGGGTGTTATTCTGTTTTTCCGAGCCGAGGGCTGCTACGGTAGGAGCCTGATCATGGACACAGTACCAATTTAGTCGGCGCGAACAAAGTACGTCGCACCTGCCGAGGTGCGACGTACTTTAATCAGCGAAATTTTCATGCACCACCGACTAAACGGATACAGTCTCATAATCATGTTGCCAGCTTGCTGAAGACAAGGGATTGTGGTTGAATTCTTTTATGGCAACGCTCAGTCAGAGGGCTGAATTCACTCTTCCTCGCAAGTATCAAACCAATCGTCGTGGTGTGGTTCCCTGGTTGATCTCTCACACCATTCGTCATTGGTATTTATGGCTAATGATGTTTGTGGGAGCATTCAGCAATGCAACATTGGCTGCAGCCATTCCCATCCTCACCGGTCAGGCTTTCAACGGCATTCTCGCCAAACCCCCGCGGACAGAAGTCCTGGTACGCATTGCTCTTCTCGTTGTGGCCACACAGATCGGGCGGAGCATCTTGCAACTGGCGCGGAATTTTAGTGCGGAACTCATTGGCCAACGCCTTGAGCGTGATATCCGGGATGAGCTTTATACCAGCTTGTTGGGCAAGAGCATGACTTTCCATAATCTCCAACCTGTAGGAGACACGATGGCCCGGGCCACGAATGATGTGCGTGAAATCAATCTGATGTTCAGCCCGGGCATCAATCTCGTGGTGGGTTCGGCCAATTTTCTCTTCATGCCCTTACTGATGGCTCCCCGCTATCACCCCAGTCTCGTCCTCACACCTCTGCTTTACATCATATTTTACGTGCTGGCGCTAAGCCAATATCTGCACGAACTGCAACCGATTACGCGAGAAGTGCGAGAGACGTTTGGCTTGATGAATGAACGCTTGGCAGAAGCAATCGATGGCATCGAAACAGTAAAGGGGGCGGCGCAAGAGCCAGCAGAAGTGCAGCGCTTCGCTCGCCGTACACGTGCTTTTCGTGATGCTTTTGTGCATCAGGGAGATGTAGAAGCACGATTCTTGCCTCTGCTTTTGTTGGGCCTGGCTAATGCCGCCGGCTTGTTCCACGCCATGCTTCTTTACCGCCAGGGCCAGCTCAGCGTCGGCGATGTCGTAGCCTACATGGGGTTACTGCAGTTGCTCGGTTTTCCTACTTTCGTCTCCCTTTTTGCTTATTCCCAGGTTTCGTCTGGTCTCTCTGCCGCCCGTCGTATTCTCGAGCTCATCAATCGTGAGAATAACCTGGATCAGAATATTGCTGGTAAAGCTCTACGTATGCAGGGCGCCATCGAGTTTCGGGATGTCACCTTTGCCTATGGAGACGGAGAACCGGCCCTGGAAAACGTATCCTTTCGGGTTGAACCGGGCCAGACTGTGGCTGTGGTTGGGCAGACGGGCTCGGGTAAGACGACCCTCGCCAAGCTGATCAGTCGCATTTATGATGTCAATGCGGGCCAGGTGTTAGTTGATGGGATTGATGTACGGGATTGGCAATTGGCCGCACTGAGACGACAAATATCGATCATCGAACAAGATATCTTTCTTTTTTCGCGAAGCATTGCCGAAAATATCGCTTTTGGCAAGCCCGATGCCACGCGAGCCGAGATCGAGGCAGCTGCGCGGGCTGCTCAGGCCCACGATTTCATTCTTGAATTTGCCGAGGGTTATGATACTGTGATCGGCGAACGGGGGGTGACTTTGTCTGGAGGCCAGCGCCAACGTCTGGCTTTAGCCCGATCTTTTCTCACAGACCCGCGCATCCTCATCCTGGATGACTCGACCAGTGCCATTGACAGCGCCACCGAAGATAAGATACAGAAGGCGATTTATGCCGCGGCCCACGGACGTACGACGATCATCATCACGCACCGTCTTTCCCAAATTCGTTGGGCCGATCAGGTCATTGTCCTGCGCAAAGGACATATTGCCGCCATTGGTTCCCACGAAGAATTGCTGCAGAGCTCTCTTGATTACCGCCGTATTTTTGCGGAATAGTCCGACGGCAAGCTGGCTGGCGCCGATACCAATGAAAACAGGACGCAGATAACGCTGATACATGCAGATTACGCAGCTTTCTACCTTTCTGATCAGCGTCATCCCTTCGATCTGCGTCATCAGCGTTCCATTTATGAAGCAAATGAACTGTGCGCAAAGCGCACGCCTATTATGATGAAAATAATCTGCGCACAGACCATCCGTAACCCGGAAAACCTGTAAACCGG
>JAADFV010000110.1:7155-11775 GCA_013152695.1 Chloroflexota bacterium
CCGGCCTGGTTTTCTGGGTTACTGGTTTACAGGGTTACTGTGCTGCGGGTCTACATTGATGTCAATCTGTATCCTATTTACGAAACAGGCTTGATAGAATTCTATGGGCTTTTTCTCTAACATCGACATCGAAGCTTACGACCGACAATATACCGATCGCGAACTCATAGCAGGCATGTGGGCGTATTTCCGGCCTCATCTACGCCGGCTGATTCTCATCGCGTTTTTGCTTTCCGTGATTGCGGCCGCCGGCGCCGCTCTCCCCATCCTCGTATCGCGCGGGGTGGATCTGATTCAGACTCACCCGACGCCTTGGGCGACAGGGATGCTGGTGGGGGCGGTGTTGCTCTCAGGTGTGCTTGTTTGGGGTGCAAATTGGTGGCGCCGGCGCCTGACTGTTCGTACCCTGGGCGATGTAGTCATGACCCTGCGTACCGAGGCCTTTCGTGCTGCAGCCAATCATGATCTCTCCTTCTACGATAAGTTTTCTTCCGGTCGCATCGTCTCCCGTATCACTTCGGACACCAAGGATTTCGGCGATGTAGTGACTTTGATCACCGATGTTACTTCTCAATTCATTCAGGCCACTATTTTGGGTGTTGTCCTTTTTACAATTAATGTACGCCTGACTCTTTACGTCCTTGCTTTTTTGCCCCTGCTTTTTCTTACGGCCAGCAGTCTCCGCCGACTTATGCGCGGTGTCACACGGCGGGGGATGCAGGCCATGGCCAAAGTGAATGCCAACATCAAAGAGAGCATCGGCGGCATTGCCGTGGCCAAGAACTACCGCCAGGAAGCCGTCATCTACCAGGAATTTGACCGTGCCAATCAGGAATCTTATCAGGTCAATGTTCAGCGGGGCTTTGTTCTTTCCCTGGTATTTCCCATGTTAAACGCTCTGGGTGGGCTGGGGACGGCTTTGATCCTGTATTTGGGTGGTATGGATGTGGTCGAGGGTGTTGTAACGGCCGGCGCCTGGTATCTTTTTCTTTCCAGTCTCGATCGTTTCTTCTTTCCGATTCTCAACCTGGCAGCTTTTTCGGCCCAGGTCCAGGCTGGTCTATCCGCGGCCGAACGCATTTTTGCCTTGATCGAGGCTGAACCTGCCGTCATCCAAACCGATCAGCGCCCCACTCCCCCTTTACGGGGTGAAATCGAATTTCGCGAGGTATGCTTCGGCTATACCGAGACAGAAAAGGTGCTCGATCACTTTAACCTGCACATTCGTCCTGGAGAAAGTGTGGCTCTGGTTGGACACACGGGAGCCGGTAAATCTTCTATCGCGCGCCTCATTGCCCGCTTCTACGAATTCCAAAAGGGTAGTATTCTCGTCGATCAGCACGATATCCGCACCTTTGATCTGGCCAGTTACCGCCGCCAATTGGGCATTGTCTCGCAGATGCCTTTTTTGTTTTCCGGTACGGTCGCCGATAATATTCGTTATGCTCGTGCCGACGCCAGTGATGACGAGATTCTCAAATTGGCCCGCCAGATTGGCGAAGGAGAATGGTTGGAGACACTCCCTCATGGTTTGGAGACAGAGGTGGGAGAACGAGGAGGGCGCTTATCGATGGGACAGCGGCAGATTGTGGCGTTGATGCGGGTGTTGGTACAGAACCCGGCCATTTTCATCCTCGACGAAGCCACTGCCAGCATCGACCCCTTTACCGAATGGCAGATTCAACAAGCCCTGCATCTGGTCCTCGCCCGCACCACCAGCATCCTCATTGCCCACCGCCTTTCCACTGTGCGCGCCGCCGACCGCATCATCGTGCTCGACCATGGACGCATCATCGAAGAGGGGAACCATGAAAGTTTGCTCGCCCAGGGCGGGCATTATGCTTCGCTCTATAACACTTACTTCCGCCATCAAAGTTTGGCGTATGTAGAGCAAGCCCGCAAACTTGCCCTGGGTATGGCTGACTGAGCAAAGAAGCAACTTCTCTAATTTTCTTCTGGGCATCCGTACCTTATATGGCCGATATTTAGCCAACTTTGGGAAAATTAGATTATAATGAAACGATTGTGCACGTACCGATTCTTTCTTAGCTATTTTCCTTGAGGCAGTATTTTTATGGCACACGTCGTATCACATAAACTCTCTAATTCGTTTGAAGGGGCTCTTGCTGGTGGGGGTGATCCTGCAACCTCTCCTCTTTATGTCTTTGGTCCTTTTCTCAAGCTAATCGTTGTTGCAGGTGTTGCCGAGGTTACTTTTGGCGCCAGTATCTGGCTGGTTATTTTGACAGTAGCCGTGGTCTCGGCGATGTATCGCATGGTCATGCGCTGGGTGACAGATGGCAGTGGGGGCAGTGGCCTGAGTGAAGAGGAATTTGGTGGCTGGGCGGTTAAGATCAATGCCGCCATCACCTTTGTGGAATATACCCTGACATTCCTGGTGAGTATGGCAGCGATGGTAACCTTCATCGCCGATCGCTTTCCTACCCTGAATCATACTATTTTAGGTGTTCAGTACCGCACATTTGTGGCCATTGCCCTCAGTGTTCTCACTGGATGGCTGGTGAATCGCGGGCCAAAAGTAGCGGCACGGGTTTTTGGCCCGGCCACAGCAGCGGTGTTGGCCTTGTTATGGGCAATGATTATTTCGTCGATCATCCATCGCTATTTTGTGCCTGGTAGTCCCCTCAACGGTGTCCCTCTTGTCCCCACCTTCAATTTGGATGCCTTCAGGCTAGAATATTTGTATGAATTTACTCTGGCTGGCTATGCCCGCATCCTTGCCCTGATGACTGGTATCGAAGTCTTTGCCAATCTGGTTGCGGCCTATGATGGCACACCGAGCGAACGCAGTAAAAAGGCATTCGGTAGTCTTTTGATCATCATGGGCTCGACGGCCATGACCATGCTGATCGTCGGCCCGGCCATTCTCGCTCTTTCCGACCCAACTAACACCCAGGTTTCAGTTTTCACGCAAACGATGGACCAGCTATTGCCATCGCCCTTACCACAGATAGGCACTTTGGTGGGGGTGGCGGTTCTGCTATCCGCCTCAGCGGCAAGTGCACAGGGTTTGCAGAATCTGGCCTTGGGACTCAAGGATCGGCACTATATTCCCACCATGTTGGGACGCCGTAACCGGTTTGGGGTTGCTCCCATGCCGGTTTGGATCGAAGTTGGCATCGTCGCCCTTTGTTTTGTCTTCTTTGGCACCAGCGAAGAAACATACCTGGCCATTTATGCAGCCGGCGTCTTTATCCTCCTGAGTATGACCGGTTGGGCTGCTTCCAAGCGCTTAATTCGAGTTGTACGAGAGGACTATTCTATTGATCACTTGCTTACACTCGTTGGTGCTGTTATTGCCGCCTTACTGACGACTATAGCAACCATTCTTATTTTCGCAGAACGTTTTCGCGAAGGTGCCTGGACGTATTTCCTCTTCATTCCCGCTCTTTACCTTGTGTTCGATTATTATCGCCGAAAATTGGGGCCACCTACGCGTTTGCGCGAGGAATTGGGCCGGATGGAGGAAGCGATGTGGATTACCGGTGCTGTCCCCGAGGAAGTTCCTGCGCCTCCGGAGGTGGCTCCTGTTCCTGCCCTCAGCCACCAGTGGCGACCTGCACCCAAAGTTGGTGAGGGATGGCGTTCCTATCGCCGGCCTCCTTCACACATTTTAGTCCATCTCGATGGTTCAAAGTATGCAGAAAAGATACTGGGAGTGGCCACCGGACTTGTGCATCTTTACCGCAGTCGCCTTACATTAGCCTCCATATTACAAGTTCGTTCTTTCCTGACGCCAGGGGAAAAACGAATCGAGGCAAATCGCAAAGACAGAGAGTCTTATCTGCAGAAAGTGGCACAGCGCCTAAAAATGCAGGGAGTTGAGGCTGATGTCAAAGTAGCAGTAGGTCCTGTAGCCGAAACTCTGAACGATTTGGCCAACGAACTTAATACAGACCTTATTGTCATGAGTACACGCGGTCACTCGGGTTGGGAACGGTTGTTCCGAGGCAGTGTCGCTGCCAAGGTCATGCAATTGGTCAATATCCCCTTGTTGCTGGGGCGACCAAGTGAGAGAAAGCCTCTTGCTACACCGCCTTTCAAACGTGTGTTAGTACCGCTGGATGGCTCCGAATTTTCAGAGCGTATTTTACCCTATGTACGAGCCTTGGATCCTGCCGATAACACCGAAGTCATCCTCCTTACCATTCCTGAAGTGCCTGAGGCCGAATTGTACGGTGCTATGTCGGATATGGTCGATCGTTTACGCCAGCGGGCGGAACATAAAGCACGTATTTATCTGGAAGAAGTGGCGCGGGCGTTACGAGAAGATGGACTCAAGGTACGTGTCCTCGTTATAGGCACCAACCCTGCTCGTACCATTACCCATGTCGCCGAAACCGAAAAGGTCGATGTCGTGATGATGACAACCCACGGTCGCGGTGGCCTCGATCGTGTCTTCTTGGGGAGCGTTGCCGAGCGTGTTGTACAACGGTTGAATGCCCTTTTCTTCCTGCTCCCCATTCACGAACGTCGTACTCCAATGTAATCGTCTCGTCGATAATTGATAGAGCTTAAATAACGCAGGTCGAGTGTCTGCCCCCACCGGGTACAAACGCTCGACCTGCTTTTCTTTGCGCCACAATAGGTGATGCGGCG
>JAADFV010000111.1 GCA_013152695.1 Chloroflexota bacterium
ATCTTCGAGGGGAAGCGGTGTATCGGTAGGAGGAAGTGGCGTATCGGTGTAGAAAGGAGTATCGGTAGGAAACGGCGTGTCTGTCGGCAGCAGGGGCGTATCGGTCGGGATGGGTGTATCCGTAGGAATAGGGGTATCGGTAGGGAATGGTGTGTCGGTAGGAATCGGCGTGTCGGTGGGGGGCGGGGATTGCACGTGCAAAGAAAGCACGGCTGTCGGCGGTATCAAAGAAAGTGCCACCGTCAAGAGGAAGGCACCCAAGGCCAGCCAAAGCAAGCGGGATAATGAAGAATGTGATGGGGAAGGTTCGGGAGAGGGAATCTTCATGAATCAACGACGACGTCGAGCCGCGGCCAATACCGCAGCAGGAATAAAGAGCAAGAGGATCAGGGCCAGCAGCCAATAAGGGGGAATGCCACCGGTCTCTAGGGATGAAGGATGAGGTGCATCACCGTCCGTTCCTAGGATCAAAGGTTCGTGAATAGTAGTTCCGGCAATAACTGATTGAAAGGGTGCAGCCGAGGCCCCCTTGTCCATAACAGCACTGCCGAAAAGAAAGGAAAGACCGAAGAGCACAAGGACAGCAACGCGGATTTGTAGTGACATAGACCAGATTATACACCGGAAAGAGAGGAACGCCGAACCTGATGCCTAGCTCCTCCCTACTCCTTCCTTCTTTCTGTATCCCAACGATGTAAAAGGTGACGATGCCACAAACTTAGCCTGATTCGCCATAAATAGCGGTAAAGCGGACGCCAGATCGCTCGTGCTTGTTTCCCAGAGAGGTGTCGTCGGCGCGGGGCGTACAGATATTGTGTGAATCCCTCTGCTAGCGCCTCGATCAGCGCAGCCGTCTCCTCGCGCAGTTCTTCACTCAGGGGCCAGGAGGCCAGTTTTTGACGCCAAATCTGGGCATATTCGTTGGGTGTGCACCAATCTGCCCCGGGTGCTCCCAAGCGCTCTCCCCAGCGGGCCAGACGCAAGTAGGCGAGATGCCAGGGATTTGTCGCCGCACGCTGTAAGCGCCACTCCTGCCGTCCTCGTCGCCAGCCCCAGACAAAGACCAGCACCAGGAGCAGAAGCGCCGGCCAGCGCCATACGCCATACAGCCACCATGCCCGCTGGCGGAGTTGCGCCAAGGCTTCACTTTCGTTCAGAGCCAGCTCTTCGGGGGAAGCGACTGCCTTTTCTTGCCAGACAAAGACAGGTTGCGCCGCGGTCGGTTCGAAGGGAATCCAGCCGTAGCCAGGGAAGTAGAGCTCGGGCCAGGAATGAGCATCGGCTTCGGTAACAGTAAACCATCCTGTTTCCTGATCTAGTTGGCCAGGGGCATAACCAATTGCCAGCCGTGCCGGAATGCCGAGAATCCGGGCCATGACCACCATGCTGGTGGCATAATAATCACAATAGCCTTGTTTCAAGTCGAAAAGGAAATAGTCCGCGACATCTTGATTATCAGGTGGTTCGGGAATATCGAGATTGTAGGTGTAAGCGCGCAGGTAGGACTCAAGGGCCTTAGCTCGATCGTAAGCGTTGACCTTTCCGCGAACAATGGTGTCTGCTAATTCACGGACTCGCCGCGGGGTGGTTTCAGGAACCTGCAGATAGGGAGCCAGTTGGGGGCTGGTTGCTGGGGGAGCTTCCCGTAGCTGCTCTTGCGAAACTGCGGGCAGGGCCGAAAGCACCGTATAACGGGCACGACGAATATCCAGGCCAATGACATCATCTACCTGGCGCAAATGAAGGCGATAACTATGATCGGCGGCGAGAGGTACGGCCAAGGCGTAGAGCCAATAAGGCTCATTTTCACCAAAATCGAATGTCTGCTGCACCAGACGTCTTGCGCCAGGCTGTTTTTCTTGCCAAACCTCACCGGCCCGGAAGCGCTCTACCTTCCATTCTGGGGGATTTTCCCATCCTCGGCCGTTGTATATCGAGAAAGTCAGGGCCTGCCAACGATATTGTGCTTCCATCTCGGCTGGCGGGGCAGGATCGTTTGTTTTTACGCGCATAATGATCCGTTTTCCCAATTCGGGATTGCCACCTAAAAGATGCGCACGTGGCAATCCTCCCCCTCCCACCGTTCCACCTCCGACCAGGCTTCGTGGCGCCCGATCGATATCGCCCAAAAAACGTTCTGACTGCCGTTCAATTTTTAGATAAGGTGCATCGAAGATACTCCAAAAAAGATTGACGGTGGGCTGAATGCGTATGTTTGGAGTCAGAACCATCAGGGCAAGAATCGCCGCTGTGATAAAAAGGCCCACACCATACAGCTCAAGGCTGTACTCTGGGGAATAATCGATATTTTGCGTTTCCCAGACTTGTTGGAGCTCGTATTGCCGCAAGCGCAGACTGAGCAACACCAGTCCTGCCACAAACAGGGCGATCCAGGCCAGGCCGGTACCGGCGAAAAATACATTGGTGGCCAACAATATCCCAACAGGTACCAGGGCTTTTAATCCGCGATGTTCCCGAAAGACAATCCAACCCGCCCAGCTTCCACTTCCCCACATGGCCAGGTAGATGAGCAAGGCCCACACTCGGGCCGGGGAAGTCGGCTGGGTACTGGATATGGTCAGGGCCCAGGAACGTAAATCAGCAGCAAGCCAGGCCAGACGTTCCACCAACCATGGCCCCAGGGGAATGATATCGGGCGGCGCTATTTCGGGTTGACTCCAGCTTATCCACAGATAATGCAGGTTACTCCAAATGAGAGCAAGGGGTGGCCAGGCGCGGGCTACGCTGAGATAGGCCAGAATAATCCCGCTCAAAACCAGGATGAGCCCCGCAATCCGACCACGTCGCAGCCGTCTTGATAGCACCGCGGCAAGGCCCACGGCCAACCAGGCCGGTGGAAGTGAGGCGGGCGCATTGCGCAGCCAGGCGGCATCTTCCACGGCGGCCGCCAGCGCGCCCACGGCAGCCAGGGTCGCCAAAAGGCTCCCCCAGCCTTCGGCGGGGCGGTGCCGGATCAGGGTTGTACGTAGCCACCGCAGCAGTAAAGCAGCCATTACACCTCCTCCTCGACTTCCACCGCAATCACCCTACCTGTGCCCCAAAGGGTGCGATACTCTGTCCTCTTGCGTTTGTAGGTCACCAAAGGTCGGAAAGGATAGCCTTTAGCAATGATATGGGTTGGCGTATGCTGCTCGGCCAACAAGCGCTGCATGGCGAGAACATCTTCGGGTGAGGCGCCTGTAAAGGAGGACGCGTCCAACAATAAAGCGGCTACAGCAACATCCTGGCGGCGGAGGTGCACCAGCTCTCCGACCCAATCACTTTGTGTCGAAGGGGTGATCGCCAGGAGGGTGCGTCCCCGTCCTACCTCGCTCTGTACCCGCTTCAGAACACGGGCCAGGGGCCAGGTTGGGTCTGGTTCGACATGGGTCAAGGCTTGAAGGATACGCCATAAATGTGCCTGGCCCCTTTCTGGGCGCAGAAGCACCGGTTCCTGACCATAGGCGATAAGCCCCACACTCCGGTTTTCCGCCAGATGTTTGGCAGCCAGGGATGCTGCCAGGATGACGCCGTATTCCAGGGTACTTTCCTTGCCCTCTCCCACATGCACGGCACTGTCCAAATCCAACAGAAGCCAGAGATCACCGGCTGGCTCCAGATCGAATTGCTTGACCATGAATTTACGCTGTTGCGCCGTCTTCGCCCAATGAATTCGGTGCAGACTGTCGCCGGGCACATAGGGGCGCACCGTACTCACCATGACTGACTCGGCCACTGTTGATTGCAGGCGCCGGGCGCGACCGCTGCGTGTCCCTTGCGGCAAGGAAAACTGGGGCAGGCGCATGATGCGGGGATACACCATCAATGTCCGCACCTGCGGATAGGAGAGGGTGACTTCAAATAAACCGAAGGGGTCTCCCATGCTCACGGACCACGGCCCCAAGGTGAATACACCTCGTTTTTCACATATTCCCCGCGTGTGCCAGCGAAAACGCCCCTGGCCGTCGGCGACTACTACCCGGTCGATGACGTAGCCGGGCACTTCTGAATGATCGCGGACGGTGGCCCAAAGCACAGGTAACGGGCTTTTATTGATCAGCTCGAATGATTCCTCAAGCTGATCTCCGACAATAATCCAATTTCCCTGCGTTTGCCGGAGCACGTAGACATCATCCCGCATCTCCAATGCCCACAAATAGCTGATTCCCAACCATGCTGCTAACCCCACCAAAAGGTACATCCAAGTGGGATCGGGCTCCACAAGCTGAAAACCAATCAGCAAAATCAGGAGGTAGAGAGGGAGGCGTGTGCGTAGTACAAGTTTACGCTCCGCTTCGGGAATCATAGCTCATTGTAGAAGCCAACCCCCTTCCCTCGCAAGCTGGGCATTACCGTTCCTTGGGGCGCGGAGGTCCGCACGCGAAACAGGTCCTGGTAGGAGGCTATCTACCCAGCTAAGGCAAGCGATAACACAGGCGCGCCGAGGTTAGTTTCCGAGAAATCTGCCAGCCCCATCTTGTTATTCGGTCGTTAGCATGATTTGAATGGCGGGAATCGATGTGCTAGAATGCCAAGGTTAGCCATTACTCCTTTTGATTGCCAAAGCTATTTATCTTGAAAACTGCTGTTATTGTCCCAACCTATAACGAAGCCGAAAATATCGCTCCCCTTATTGAGCAATTGCTAAGCCTTGAACTCGGCTTGTATATCATTGTCGTCGATGATAATTCGCCTGATGGCACAGGCGATGTTGCCGAGGAATGGGCCCAGAATAACGCCAATGTTCAGGTTATCCACCGACCAGAAAAACAAGGACTGGGCACGGCCTACACCACTGGCTTCGAAAAAGCGCTCGAGCTTGGCTGCGAGTACGTCCTCACCATGGACGCCGACTTCTCCCACAACCCGCGCTATATCCCGGCGCTGCTCCAACTGGCCCAAGATCACGATCTGACGATCGGATCTCGTTATGTCAGTGGGGGAGGCGTGCGTTTGTGGGGGTGGCATCGCCGTTTTCTCAGCCGCGGGGCCAACCTGTTTGCCCGTTCCTTGTTAGGACTCCATGTTCATGACTGTACGGCCGGCTTCCGCTGCTACCGTAGCGAAGTGTTACAGGCCATCGATCCCACCTCTATCCGCTCTGATGGCTATTCTTACCTGATCGAAATGCTTTGGCGTGTCGAGAATGCCGGCTTCCGCGTCACGGAAATGCCTATTGTTTTTACCGATCGGCGAAAAGGTTCCTCAAAAATATCTCAGCACGAAATCATGAAAGCCGCATGGACCGTCGTACGGTTGCTATTCCGGCGTAAACCCATCCCTACCACAGTGCCCTCTCAAATTCCTTAATCCTGTCCAATCCCACCAATACGTAATGACACCTCCCCAAAATCCTGCCGAAAGCGGGCAAAGCGTCATCGAATATGCGCTTATCTTGCTGCTCATCGCCATTATCATTCTCGCCATCTTATTGATTTTAGGTGATGATCTGCGTGCTTTCGTCTTCGACCTTTTACGTGCCTGGTTTCCGCAACAATTTAGCTAAGCTCACTTTTTTATGCCATGATCTGGCCACGTTGGCTGCAAGCCTTCGTCGACCTTCTCTATCCTCCTCGCTGCTTGTACTGCGGTCGACTAGGTTCCTATTTTTGTCGAACCTGCCGAGCGCAGGCCCAGCCCCTCGGAGAAAATATTTGTATTCGTTGTGGCCAGCCCACCACCGAACGTTGTATCTGTAACCACTGTCGTCATTCGCCTCCTGATCCTCTCCGTGGTATCCGTGGGGCGGTTTTTTATGGCAGCCCTGTTTCCTTTGCTCTTTATGGTCTCAAATATCGTGGGCTAAAGCAACTGGTAGCGCCCCTCGCCACCTACTTGCTTTCCTACCTCGATACCCACCCTCTTTCTTTCGATATTCTTGTTCCCGTACCCCTACATGCCGAACGGCTTGCTCTTCGCGGTTTTAACCAAAGCACATTGCTGGCCCTGGAATTAGAGCGTCACCGTCACATTCCCGTACGTGATGATTTAATTTACCGCACCCGGCATACACCTCCTCAGGTGCACCTCAACCGGCGCCAGCGCCTTACAAACATGCAACATGCATTCGCTCCCGGCCAACGAGGTGTGCTTTCCGGAGAAAGAGCTCTTCTCATAGACGACGTTTGCACGACGGGGGCCACCTTACGTGCCAGCGCTCAGGCCTTGCAAGAGGCCGGGGCCGGCGAAATCTGGGCACTGACAGTTGCCCGAGCTCAGGCACCACGGGAATCAGAAGCCTGGGAAAATGGCCTCTCGCCCGCCCAAGTTTTCTTGACCTGGGATGGCATGCAGTATCCGCACAGTCCGACATCCTCTCCCCCTCCCTGAACCATGCCCCGCCTCCAGCCCTGGCGTATCCTCCTCCTCCTTCTCCTCCTTAGCCTGATTCTTACCTGGCCTCTGCTACCCCATATTTTTAGCCATGTTCCCGGGGACGGGATCGATGATCCGGCTTTAGCCTGGAATTTGTGGTGGGCAAAATACAGTTGGATTGATCGTGCTGGTGAGGGTGCGTGGGTTCATAATCCCTTTGTGGGGGATGCCATGTTCTATCCCATTGGCATCAATCTCGCTTTTTATACCTTAACCCTGGCCAATGGTGCTCTTAGTGTTCCCCTTCAGAGTGTGTTTTCTCTGATTCTCACCAACAACTTGCTTTTGCTCAGCAGTTTTCTTCTCGGTGGTTTCGGTGCCTATCTTCTCGCGCAAGAACTTCTGGCCCTAGCTTTTGGTCTTCGTCTCCGTGCTGCAGAACGGCGGCTTGCTGCCTTCGTTGCCGCCCTCATCTACGCATTTTCTTCTGCCAAACTGTTCTATGTCGCCCTGGGGCAATTCAATATTGCCTCATCCCAATGGCTTCCTTTCATCGCCCTCTATCTTGTGCGGAGCCTGCGTTTGCCCTGGCGTTGGCGTGATGGCTTGATGATGGGACTTTTCTTGCTATTACAAACCTGGGCTGAGCTTACTTTTGGCACTTTTGGTGTGATGCTCATTGCCCTCACCAGCTTGAGCGTGATCGCCCTGGTGGTCCTGCAGCGACTGCTTCCCTTTCATCCCTTCCCCTATGACCTCTTCCCCCGTGCTAAGGCAC
>JAADFV010000112.1:0-6314 GCA_013152695.1 Chloroflexota bacterium
CGGGCGGCAGCCCGCCGAAACTGATGAAAATCGGTAAAAACCGGTGACAGTCACCTTTACGGCCCCCGGTTTTCTGGTTTACCGGTTTACAAAAGGAGCCGCCTCCCTTTTTCCTTTTTCCCTTGTCACCTTGTTCCTTTTTTCTGATCAACGTCATCAGTGTCCTATTTTGAAACAGATGCCATAAACGGCTGCACGCCCATTATGATGAAAATAATCTGCGCACAGACCATCCGTAACCCGGAAAACCTGTAAACCGGAAAACCGGGAAAAGACAGCGCCGCCTCCAACCGGCCTGGTTTTCTGGGTTACTGGTTTACAGGGTTACTGTGCTGCGGGTCTAACATCGATGTCAATCTGTATCCTATTTTGAAGCAGGAATTGACCCATGAGCGAAAAACCACTCACTGTGACAGACAACATGGTCGTCACGCTGGCCTATAATCTTTATTCAGATCAAGATGAATTGCTCGATTCCTCCGAGGAGTACGGTCCTCTGGAATACATTCATGGCCATGGCCAGATTCTTGTCGGTTTGGAGCAAGCCGTCAGTGGCATGAAGGTTGGTGAACACAAAACGATCCTTATTCCTCCTGATGAGGGATACGGTGAACGTCTTGATATTCCCCTTGAGCTTGTTCCTCGGGAGCTCTTTCCCGATGATTATGAACTTGAAATTGGCATGGAAGTGGAATTAACAGAGCTCGAAAGCGAGGAAGAGCTTGTGGCCTGGATCACCGATATTCGTGATGGTGATGTTTATCTTGATTTCAATCATCCCCTCGCCGGCGAAACGCTTTTATTCGAAGTTGAAGTCTTGAAAATACGGCCGGCTACCGAGGAAGAGCTGGCCCACGGCCATGTACACGATGATGATCCGCAGTTTTTCTTGGACATTTAGCTGTTGTTGCGAGATATCGTCTTTGCCGGAGAGAGGACAGGCCGTGCTATAATCGACGTCATGTCACTTTTTCGTCTTACGGGTTCAAAATGGTGGACAGCCATTCTTTTACTTTGGCTGCTAACCTTACCCACCTGGACACCTCTTACGCATTCCGGCTTTCCTGCCACGACCACTGGCCCCTTGCCTGTACTCAACCTTCACGCCGTAGAGCGTGGTGCCTATCCGGCATTGGCGCAGCCCCTTGATCGCTGGCGCACTGATGGTTTTTGGTCGTACCGAGTTGCCAGCATTGGTCGTTTGCTGGGCCTCGATGCCACACCGGCCTTGAAGAGCAGTGTTGTTATTGCTTTACTCCTCTTAGGGGCAGGAACTTTGGGGTGGGGGTGGCGACTATTGGGATGGCAAGGAAGCCTGGCCGCAGCGCTGCTCGTGGGATATGCGACGCCCTTACTGAGTGCCATCTATCAGAAGGGCGATGTCGCCCTGCCTTGGGCCCTGGTAGGGTTAAGTTGGGGCGCTTGGGGCGTAGTCAATGGTGGGAGTTGGTCATTTTTACTGATCATTTTGGGCATGATTATGGCCTGGAATGCTTTGCCAGGATTGGGTTTGTGGATTTCGCTGGCTCTATTTCTCTTGGCCCTCGGCATCAGAAATAAAAAAGGGGTAGTCACAGTGCTGGTGGGGACGGTGGTAAGCTTTTTACCCACAGCCCCCTGGACGAGACCTCTGCTTTCATCGGCGACAGCCGATGGGGTGGCCATTTATCAGCTGATCGAACCGGCATGGCCATGGCAAACCGGCCAGCTGAGCCCTACCCTCCCGCTTAGCGCCTCTTTGGGAGTGCCCTTGCTAGGTCTTCTCCTTCTCGGTTTGTGGAGATTGTTTCCTCTTGATTCCAGTTCATCGCAGGTCGCAGAGAGCGAAGGCACTATCTTGAATGGGAAACTGAAGCGAGTCTGGCTCGTCCATCTCGCTGTGGGGGGGATGCTCTTATTGTTGAGTCTCCAGGTTGTGAGCCAGCATTTACCGTTCGTGCTCAGGACGGTAAGAACCCCCTGGTATTTTTTGCTTTTGAGTATTCCTTTCCTGGCAATGGCAGCAATGCTCGGCTTTAAGCAGCTTCTTACAGGATTACCAACATCGTTGTGGGCCGCCCTATTCCTCGTGATCATGCTGAGTGCCGGCCCTGCACTCTCCCCCACCTTCACATCCTACGATATCCCCCCAACCCCAACTGCCATCTTTGCTGATGGGCAGGTGATGCTCTTGCAAATCCGCAGCGAGGGGAAGCTTACGCCAGGAGGAAGTTTTGCCCTCGATGTAGAATGGGTGGCCCTGCAAAAGCCCGATTTCGATTATAATGTTTTTGTGCACGTTGTCGATGCCCAGGGGAATAAAGTCGCCCAACTCGATACACAACCGCAGCAAGGTGCTCGCCCCATGAGCTCCTGGTACCAGGGCGAGATGATTCCGGATCGTTATGAAATCACCCTCCCTGCAGATGCTCCTGGAGATTTGCATGTGCAATTGGGCCTTTATAACTGGCAGAATGGCGCCCGTCTCTCGGTGGGAGGCCAAGATTACCTGGAGGTTCCTGTTCCCTGATGAAACGCGTTTTACGCTCACCTGCTTTTTGGCTGACTACCCTGCTATCGCTATTTGCCATAGCGCCTTTTTTGCATCCCGGCTATTTTTGGTCGGCCAACGATGCCCGCCATGATGTCTTTTTTATTTTGCAATATAACCTGAGTTGGGATGAGGGTGTTCTCTTTCCCCGCTGGTCGCCCGACTGGGCCTTCGGCTACGGCTATCCCTTCTTCAGCCTTGTGGCCCCCGCCGCCACATTTGTGGGCACATTCCTTCATCGTTTTCTCTCCCTAAGTCTGGAAAGCTCCGTCAAAGGGACATTCATCCTTTCTATTTTGCTTAGTGCCTGGGGCATGTGGTTGTTCGTGCGAGATTGGGCGGGAGAGCGAGCTGCTATGTTGGCGGCACTGGTTTATGTCTATGCCCCTTACCATCTTCTCGATATGTATGTCAGAGCGGCGATGGGTGAGTCTTTAGCGCTGGCTTTGGTCCCCTTCAGTTTGTGGAGCCTGCGGCGGCTTGTATTCAAACCCAGCCCTCGCCGTCTCGCCCTTTTTGCTCTGACCTACACCGCCATCCATCTTACTCACAATCTCATTGCTCTGTTGAGCACCGGCCTGCTGGTAATTTACCTGATCTGGCTGGCCGTGGCTCAGGCCCGCCGTGAGACCAGTCCTCGTGCCCGGCGTTTGGCTTGGCTGCGCAGTATGCTGGTGGGAGGAAGTGGTTTGGGCCTGGGTTTGGCCCTGGCGGCCTTTTTTGTCTTTCCCGCCTTACTCGAATTTCGTTATGTGCGGCAGGATCAGTGGTTTGGCGGCTACTATGATTTTCATGATCATTTCGTTTATTTTGCCCAGCTTTTTGATCCGCGCTGGGGTTTTGGCAATAGTGTGCCCGGCCCTGACGATCCCATCAGCTTTCAATTGGGTCTGGCGCCCTGGTTTTTAGCTGCTCTTGCTGCCTGGCGCTGGCTCCGGAATAAAGTCAAGCAGCGCTGGGAGGTTGGCTTCTGGTTCTTGCTACTGCTTGGCAGTGTCTGGCTGACCACAGGAGCGGCCAGTTGGGCCTGGGATCACGTTCCTCTCATCGCCACGGCCCAGTTCCCCTGGCGCTATCTTTCCCTGGCGATCATTGCTTTGGCAGCTCTGGCCGCAGTTGCTGTCGAAACCCAGTCTGATACTGCTGGCGATGTTCGTGTCTGGCTGGCCCCTCTGCTCCTGGCCGGTCTCGTGATTCTCAGCAGCAGTCGCTATTTACGGATCGAAACCCCTGCAGCGCCCCCCGGCGGCGCTACCCTCGCCGGTCTGATGGAATTCGAACGTAGTGCCAATGAGATGACCGGCATGACGATCACAGCCGATGAGATCGCGACTTGGTCGCCTTTAGCCGATTTGCACATGGCCGGCATTGAAATAGGAAATCAAGTAGATTACAGTCGTGTCGATGCCAACGATCAGCTTTTTGTGGACGTGCAGGAACATCGTGTGGATAGCGAACTCGTCTGGGTGCGGGCTCTAAGCGAAGGCCAACGTGTGCCCTTCTATCGCCAGTGGTTTCCTGGCTGGACGGCCACGATCATGGACCCAGACAGCGGCCAGCAGATCGACCGTTTTGCCCTCACCCCCGCTGATACCCGTCCTCCTTATGGTCTGCTCGATGTGCCTGTCCCTAAAGGAGACCATCTTTTACGTATCAGTTTTGAAAACACTCCGGTACGTACGGTCAGTAACCTGATCTCGCTGATCAGCCTGGGTTTGTGGGTTCTATTGGTTTTACGCGGCCGTTGGTTCACTCGTTTGGGGAACTCCTTGCTTCGTCGGTTTTCATTGGAATGAATACCTTGCGTCGTTCACCCTTATTCCTTCTGATTCTACTTTCTTTGTTTGCCTGGGCGCCTTTGCTGGCACCGGGCTACTTTCTCCGTGCCCACGATGCCGCCCACAGTCTCTTTTGGTTGGTCGAGTTCGATCAGGGCATCCATGATGGCTTTTTATGGCCACGGTGGGCACCGGACCACGCCCTGGGCTACGGCTATCCCCTTTTCACCTTCTATGCCCCTCTGGCCTTTTACATAGCCGAAGTCTTTCATCTTTTAGGGGCCAGCATTGTCAATGCGGTCAAGGCTGTGTGGATTCTGGCCTTCATTTTTTCGGGTGTTAGCATGTATCGTTTCGCCCGGGATCTGTGGGGGAAAGGAGCTGCCCTGATTGCTGCTCTTCTTTACATCTATGCGCCCTACCATCTGGTCAATATCTACGTTCGCTCTGCCCTGGCTGAGTTCGTTGCTTTTGCCCTCTATCCCTGGGTTTTGCACACTTTCTGGGCATTGCTCGAGCAAGGAGGACGCAAGCGGATCGCCTGGGCCGCATTGAGCTTTGGCCTGTTGTTGTTGACTCACAGCGTTACCGTCGTATTTTTCCCTCCCGTTCTAATCGCTCTTATTCTCTACTGGCTGCTTTGGAAATGGTATCGACAAGGCCGTCTGCCCTGGAAAGCCACCTTGTCGGCCCTGTTGGCAGGGGTGGGAGGTGTGGCTCTGGCGGCCATTTTCCTCTTACCTGCGGTGGCCGAAAGTCGTTATATCGTCCAGGAACAATGGCTCCCCGACACCTACCAATACGTCAACCAGTTTCTTTATCCCCACCAATGGTTCCAGTTCGATTGGGGTTTTGGTTTTGCCCTGGCCGGACCCGAGGATGGCATGAGTATGCAGGTTGGGTTGTGGTTATTCCTGTTGGGGCTGGCGACCCTTCCCTTACTGCTCATACGGCGACCTCGACATCTGCCTACTCTGTTCGGTTTTACGGTATTGGCCCTGGGAATATTGTGGCTGACACAGGCCAGTAGTCAGCCCCTCTGGGATGCCCTGGCTCCCATGGCCCTGATCCAGTTTCCTTTTCGGCTTCTGGCAGTGGTAGACTTGCTCCTATCGTTGACCGCAGCCGGTATTCTTTCCGTCATTCTTACGCCGGCCACCTCTTCTACCAAAGATACCGACATTTCCCCCGCAGTTCTCGTTCTGGCCCTGGCCATCATTCTCGCTTCTTACCCCTACACACGTCCCCAGCATACTCCCGTTAGCGCCCGAGATCAAAGTCCCCAGGCCGTGATCGATTTTGAAATGGCTTATCCCGATATGCGGGGGAGTACGGCTTTTGCCAGCGGGCCGCCTACATCCAGCCCTAAAGTGGCTGCCTACCTTGCAAACGAACCCTTACCTCTGGCCGGCATCATTCAAGGTCAGGGTAAAATTACAGCATTACGCCACGGCGCCGGTTCCGAAGAAATACATCTTTCGGCACAGACGCCGGTCACGGTACAATTCTACACTTACTGGTATCCAGGCTGGCGTGGCGAGATGGACGGTATAAAACTTGATTTACGTGCCGCTGGTGCCGACGCCCTCATCACCTTCGATGCCCCTGCCGGTGAACACGAGATATCCATTCGTTTTCGCAATACCCCTTTGCGTACGGTTGCAGCTGGTCTTTCTCTGCTCAGCTTTCTGCTCATCATCATCGTCCTCACAGGCATGGATAAAAGATTCCTTGCTTTTCGTTCCTCTGTCCACGGCCGTTATTTTGCTAACAAGAACTGACTGACGGCCCATCCTTAAAATGAACGTTTTTTCCAAACCAGATCCAACTACTGCCTATTGTCCCCGCTGTGGGGCAACAGCGCCTATCGAGGTGACAATTTGCCCTCAATGTGGCGCCCACCTGGAAATACGCAAGGTGCGCCGGCGTCCACCCCTGGCTGATTTGAGTCTCGTCATCGTCATTCTTGCTGTGCTCGGCTTTTGGTGGCGGTGGGATGACCAGCA
>JAADFV010000112.1:6372-13434 GCA_013152695.1 Chloroflexota bacterium
GTACACCCCTACCCCTACTGCGACCCTGACCCCCACACCTACTCTCACGCCTACACCCATCTTTTACACAGCAAAAACAGGGGACACATTCTTCGATATTGCTGCTCGCTACGGCCTGACTCTCGAGTCGCTCCTTACGGCAAACAAATTAAATGAGAACGATTTTTTGCAGGTCAATCAGGTCCTATTCATTCCCCGTCCTACCCCCACACCTGCCGGCACCCCCGCACCCACGGCTACTCCCCGTGCTGGAGCCATCAACTATCGCATCCAACGGGGAGATACCTTAGAAGCGATTGCAATTCGCTTTCAGGTGGATGTAGAGGCAATTCGAGAACGCAACAAAATCGAAAATCCCGACCAACTTACACCGGGTGACGTTCTCATCATCCCCCTTGGCCCCGAGACCTCAGAGACAGGGATAGCCACGGCGACGCCCACGCCCGCCTTTATTCTCTCTCCCAAGATCATTGCTCCCCCCGATCATGCCGAATTTCAGGGGGACGATGCGCCCTTGTTGCGCTGGGTCTCCGAGGGGCTCCTTCCTGAGGACATTTGGTATGAAGTCCAGCTTGATTACGTAGACACTCATATCCAGGACCCTCCCCCCATCCTCACAAAAGCGACAAGCGTGCGCTTAGATAGTGCTCTTCACCCACCACAGGAACTCAATTCGACAGAAATTATCTGGTGGGTACAACTTGTGCGCGAAAATCCCGATGGCGCCATCATACCCACCAGTCCTAAAAGTCAGGTACGCACTTTTGTCTGGCATTGATAAGATTGGAACTGTCTTCGCCACGCCAAAGACTTAGGCAACCGCTTGAAAGAGGCTGATGCTTTTATTGTTCCCCAAATTAGCAGCAGTCAATATTTTTAATGTTGGGGCAAAGGCACCATGCGGCCAAGAGGACGTCCTCCTACCAGGTGCAGATGCAAATGGGGTACTACCAGATTTGCATCAGGTCCATAATTGATGATAAGGCGATAGCCTGATTCGGCGATCCCCTCCATTTCTGCCACTTGATTGGCTGTTTGGAACATTTCGATGAGAATATTGTCATCAAACGCAGCCCAATCGCGGATATGCTCGATGTGACGGTTGGGGACAATGAGGATATGCGTGGGAGCCACAGGATTGATATCGCGAAATGCTGTCACATTAGGGCTATTGTAGACAACTTCTGCTGGAATTTCACCGGCAATGATTTTACAAAAAATGCAATCTGTCATGGTTCATACCTCTATTGGGGGGTGGATGATGTTTGTGAAAAGGCGTGATGGGCGCTGAGAAGGCTTTCGATACGACCGATAACCATTTCGAGAGCAACATCGTTATAGCCCCCTTCCGGAATCACTACATCAGCATAGCGTTTGGCCGGTTCCACAAATTTCAGGTGCATGGGGCGCACCGTGGTCTGGTACTGCTCGACCACCGATTCTACTGTACGGCCGCGTTCGTTGATATCGCGTAAAAGGCGCCGAATAAAACGGATATCAGAGTCAGTATCGACATAGATTTTGATATCCATGAGGTCCCGGAGGGCTTTATCGGTGAAAACGAGAATGCCTTCGACCAGGATCACAGGGCTGGGATTGACGTGACGTGTTTGCTCGCTGCGAGTATGTGTTTTGAAATTATAGATCGGAACGTCGACAGCGTGGCCCTCTAGCAATTGCTGGATATGGCTGATCAACAGCTCATTGTCCAGGGCATGAGGATGGTCGAAGTTGAGGTGAGCACGGGCACTGGGAGGAAGATGGGATGCATCCTTGTAGTAGGCGTCATGGGGCAAATAGGCAATACGATCCCACCCCACCCGGTCAAGAATGCGATTGACGACGGTTGTCTTGCCGGAACCACTGCCGCCGGCAATACCGACAACCACTGGAGTATACTCATTCATGCTCTTTACTCCTTGAAGTGAAAAGCGAGGGCACTTATTTCCTCGAGGGAGGGATGGGCCCAGTACTGGCCTTGCCAGCGTATGGTTGCCCCCGCCTTATTGGCGAGAATGCCCACACGTACGTAAGGCCAACGCCAGCGTGCGTACAGCCCAAGCAACAAGAAGAGAAGGGCCGGTGCCCAGAGCCAGCTCCCTGTGCGCCGGCGTACACTGAGGACACTGGCATAGGTCAGGTGGATGTTCAGGGTCAGGTCTTGCCATGTGAGTATCTCATCCTGAGCAATCTCTGTCGTCAAGATCGGCGTGTTTTGCGCATCACGCAATTGGACTTGAAAACGACCATCTTCCTGGGCGACTGCCACCAAGACTAGATTCTTGTCAGGAATAGCGAGGGCGCGCTCGCTGCGCGCCTGGGGAAATTGCAAAATCAGGGTCTTTTCCACCTGCCCTTCATCACTGAGGGATTGTAAGAAAAGGGGTTGATCGCCAACGAATGCCTGGATTTGTAAAGAGGGAATTCTTTGTTCTACACGCAGGCGGTAACCACCGGCACTCAAACTGCCCGCTGAGAGCGAGAGAGTCTGTTTGGGGTTGCAACAAAAGGTCAGTGTTTCGCCCTTGGCATCCAGTTGTAGGGTCTGTTTGTCGTAAGGGGCAAGGGTGAGGGTTTGGGAAGGGATCAAAGTCAACTCATCCCATTGCCACCCTGTCCGCAATTGCCAAACCAGCATAAGCAACAACAACAGCAAACCCAGCTCGATCAGGATTTGTAAGCCCACCCGTTCGTGATGACAGTCGCCAATCCAGGTTTGTTCTTGCGCATCTTCATTTATTTCGATATCTTCACGTTGGCAAGGCTCACCGAGGCGAATGGCATTTTTTTCAGGTGTGGAGGCGGCTATTTCTTTATCGATTATGCGGGTAAACGGTAACCAGGTAAGTGGCGGCGCCAAATCACGAACCCTCCAGGCCAGATATCCGCGTAGAACGAGCCGTAAGACCAACACGAAGGCAAATAAGGCCACCAGCCCGTACACCCACGACTGATGGGCCAAATCAAAGAGTCCCAATACCTGTGCGATCTGTCCTCCTGGCACCTTTCCTGCTGTTTTTTCAAGCCACTCTGCGCTGGCCAGGGCATTTCCCACCAAGGGCGTCGGCAACTGTGGCAAGTAGAACTGACCAAACCATACCAAACCACTCCCTAATGCTAATGGCGCGATGAGCCAGGGGGAACTCATCCCGCGCCACAGCCGGGTTAGGGGGGGTGAAAGCTGCATAGGAGGAATTACGAGAAGCAGAAGAAGCGTGTATTTTTTCAAAAAAACCCCAACCGCAGGGCTGGGGTTGAGACAGAGCCACCCATCGGATTTGAACCGATGACCGACGCATTACGAATGCGTTGCTCTACCGACTGAGCTAGGGTGGCAAAAATAGGCAGCTAAATTATAGCAAGAATGGACGAGGGAAGCAAAGTTGGAGGAAGAAAACGTCGATTCAAGGAGACATTTGGGCGAGGGCGGCCCTCAATCTCTCCTCCACACTGGTTAACTCTTTCGGCAGATTTTGAATGGCGCGTTGCGCTTCTACGACACTGTAACCAAGGCTTGTCAAGGCATCGATGACTTCGCTATCGATATCACTAAAGCTTGCCTCGCGCCATTGTTCCATCTCTGTGGGAGCAAATTTGTCTTTGAGTTGAAAGAGGATTTTTCGCGCGCTTTTGGCGCCAATGCCGGGCACCCGTGTCAAAAGCCCTGGCTCATCATTGACAATGGCCAAACGGATCGTATCGGGGGCAAGGGTACTGATGATGCTGAGAGCCAGGCGAGGGCCAACACCGCTCACGCCGATTAATAGTTCGAATAAATGCAATTCTTCGGCAGAAGGAAAGCCAAACAGAGTCATTTCCTGTTCCCGCACATGAAAATGCGTATACAACAAGATACTCTGATCCAGGCGAAGTTCCGCGAGATGGGTTACCGGCACAAATACTTTGATTCCCCAGGCACCGACATCGACAATAACAGCATCTTCCAAAAGCTCTTCGATGCGTCCGCGTATACGGCTGATCATCTTGCTCTTTGGTTTTCAGGAATTTGAAAACGGTAGCCCATCCCTCGCACAGTAATGATGTATTGGGGATGAGAGGGGTCCTCTTCGATTTTCTCTCTCAAACGACGCACACCCACTTCCACTAAATTGGTAGAACCTTCGAATTCATAGCCCCATACCTCTTCGAATAAGCGCTGTTTACTGATGGTTTCATTGTCGTGGGCCATAAAGTAGTGGAGGAGCTTGAATTCGATGGGGGTTACTTCGATGATTTTGCCCCCAACTATCACCTGCCGTGTTTCTGTATCCAACTGGATTCCCCCCATACGGATGATCTGGGTCGATAATTCTTCTTCTTTCATCCAACGGATACGGCGTAAGATGGCTTCGATACGCGCTGCAACTTCTCGAAAAGTGAAGGGTTTGGTGATGTAGTCATCTGCCCCCAAATGAAATCCCCGCACAATATCATCGGCTGCACCGAGAGCGGTCAACATGACTACAGGTACATCCGATTCGCGACGAATCTCTTCGAGAACAGAAAAGCCATCTTTTTTTGGCATCATGATGTCAAGGATAACCAGATCAAAGGGGCCTTCGTTACGAAATCTTTCCAGGGCTTCTTGCCCATCTTCAGCCGGAATGACTTCATAACGCTTGTTTTTAAGGCTCAGTTCCACGAGATTTCGCAGAGGAGCTTCATCTTCGGCAATCAAAATACGGGATGGTCGGGGAGTGTCAGCCATGAGTTTGCCTGAGAAAAAGAAAATCAGTGATGGTAAGGGTGGTAGAAACGAAGAACTCGTAAAATAACAAAAGGAGAAGGGATAACCAAGCAAATGGTGGGGGAAATTGCCTTGTTTGTGCTTGGATCGTGATCAGTGTTGTTCTGAAAGTTGCATGAATCGTGCCGAATGGTAATGGCAGATAGCAACGGCTAGGGCATCGGCCGCATCATCGGGCTGGGGAATAGCATCCAGGCCGAGTAATAACCTTACCATTTCTTGAATCTGCTGCTTATCGGCGCTACCATAGCCGGTAACGGCTTGTTTAACCTGAGCGGGTTTGTATTGAGAAAAAGGTATCGCGTTTTGGGCGATGGCTAAGAGGACAACGCCACGCGCATGACCAACACTGAGGGCAGTTCGGGCATTTTTCGAGAAAAATAATTCTTCGACAGCAACAGCCTTGGGCTGGTATTGCTGAATCAAGGCGTTGATGGCTTCGTAGATGGCAATAAGACGGATGTGTAAAGGATCAGAAGAGGGTGTACGAATAACACCGTAATCAAGCACGGCCAGACCACCTGCATTATCGCCACGAACGAGACCAAAACCGGTAATGGCCGTGCCGGGGTCGATACCCAAGATAGGTGCCGCCAGGCTCATGCTGTTTCCAGTTGTGCCATGAGCTCGTCACTAATAGCCAGATTGGAGTGCACTCGCTGCACATCATCGAGGTCTTCCAGGCTTTCGAGCAGGTTCATGACCTTGATGGCTTCTTGTGGAGGTAGTTCGATTTCGCTTTTCGGAACCATGGTCAACTCGGCGCTTTCAATGGCGATACCGTTTTCATTCAGGGCATCACGGACTGCGGCGAGGGCAGTAGCTTCGGTGATAATTTCGGCTGTACCATCATCATTCCATTCCACATCTTCGGCACCGGCGTCGACGGCGACCAGGAACAATTCTTCTTCGTCCAGACCTTCGGTTTTGACGATGATCTGACCTTTGCGATCGAATTGCCAGGCGACAGCACCGGCATTTGCCATGCTACCCCCGCCACGGCTGAAGATGTGCCGAATCTCGGCAACACTACGGTTTTTATTATCGGTCAAAACTTCGACCATGACGGCAATGCCATGCGGAGCATAGCCTTCATAGATCACTTCTTCAAAATCCCGCCCTGTTTCCAGACCTGCTCCCCGGTTGATCGCCCGCTGAATATTGTCTTTGGGCATATTGGCGGCACGAGCTTTATCGAGAACAAGACGAAGACGGATATTGGCATCGGGATCGGGACCGCCCTGACGCGCGGCACTTTCTATTTCCCTCGCGATTTTTGTAAAGATTTTACCGCGTTTGGCGTCAACCACGGATTTACGGCGCTTGATATTCGCCCATTTGCTGTGACCGGACATAATCACTCCATAAATATCAGAATTTCGCATAACATTCTGTGCGAAAATGGCCAAAATGCCCCGATCAGGGCTTACTTGTGCTATTTTATCCACAGAAAGTTAAGATAATCAAAATCGAAGGCCGTTCGTGATAATACGAAAGCAAAATGATTATACCATAGCCCCGCCCTTCCCTCAATGCTTCGCGTCATGATGGGGGCGGTTCGTTTCTCGTGCATAGCAAGCAGTCGCTTTATTTATTGATACAGTGCACCTCTTGGGATTGATTTTGACATTATTTTTATAATCTGCTATGCTCCCAGGCACAAATCCAAACTCTTTCCAAAGGCTGTGAACCGGAAGAGTACCCACGAAAGCGGGATGCAGAGAGCCGACGGTTGCTGTGAAGTCGGTATCAGCGCTCGTGGCGAATGGCCCGGGGAGCTGGCAGTCGAAATTCGGTCACGAAGAGTAGGCTCGCCCGGAAACGCCACCGTTATCAGGGCGCGGGGTATCGCTATTTTGGCCGTACCCGCAGAGTGAGACTGGCTTCGGGATTTCCCATCGTTCTCACGGTGGGCTTTTTTGTACCCGCAAGGCAGTCTAACGAGGGTGGCACCACGGATTCGCTATTCGTCCCTCACGTCGTCATTGGCGTGAGGGATTTTTCTTTATGTCTGATCTGTTTTCCCGCCACCTGACATACAGTTCGATGAATTCCTCTGCTTCGTAAATAGGATACAGATTGACATCAATGTAGATCCGCAGCACAGTATCCCTGTAAACCAGTAACCCAGAAAACCAGGCCGGTTGGAGGCGGCGCCGTCTTTTCCCGGTTTTCCGGTTTACAGGTTTTCCGGGTTACGGGTCTGTGCGCAGATTATTTTCATCATAATAGGCGTGCGCTTTGCGCACAGTTCATCTGTTCCCTTGAAAACACCATGCAAAGTCTTCTCTCCCACTAAGATTATGTACACACCA
>JAADFV010000113.1 GCA_013152695.1 Chloroflexota bacterium
TGCTACGATTGCTGGGAAGAATTCCCCGAGGAGCGGCATTCGTACACGCTCGCCTCCATTTATGGCGGCTTGCAGGCGTATGCCCTCCTCAGTGGTCACGAACGCACCTTTACCCTGGCGGCGATTGCGCAAACACTACTCGCCGCCGCGACCGAGGCCGGCCATTTCGTCAAATTTATCGACTCCAGGGCGGTGGATGCCAGTTTATTGGGGATTGCTCTCCCCTACGCCGTCTTCCCGCCCGACCACCCTCTTGTCTCGGCCACCGTGCAGAAGATCGAGCAGACACTGGCCCCACATGGTGGCGTTCATCGCTACGCCGAAGACACGTACTACGGCGGTGGTGAATGGGTCTTGCTCACGGCCTGGCTGGGCTGGTATTATGTCGAGATTGGTGATGAAAGCCATGGCGGCCTTACGCTGGGTCGAGGCTCAGGCCGATGCGCAGGGACAGCTTCCCGAACAAATTCCCACCCACCTCAACGCCCCCGACTACTACGAGCCCTGGCGGCAACGCTGGGGGGATATCGCCAATCCCCTGCTCTGGTCACACGCCAAATACCTCATCCTCAAAACGAACCTCGAGGCCCTGCACGAAGAGAGAATGTCTGCCAAAGAAGGGAAGTGAAGACGGTGAGCGACTAACCTTCGATCAACCCCTCCCGGATCGCATAGCTTACGAGCTCGATTCGAGAGCGAAGTCCCAATCGTTTCAGCATATTTTCGATATGCCGATCGACCGTGCGGGCACTTAAGCCGAGCTCCTCCCCGATCTTTTGGCTCGTATGCCCTTTTGCCACCAATTGCAGCACTTCCTTCTGGCGAGGAGTCAATTCCGGGCGCTTGCTCCCCCCTGCCCCCTGCGAGCTCCGATATCCCTGCACCAAGGTGTTGACAAGGCTGGGATGCAGATAAGCCTTACCGGCATGAACCTGACGCACAGCGCGAATTAGCTCTTCAGACGCGGCTTGTTTGGGTAAATAACCATCCACATCTGCATCCAGTAGTTCCAACAAGTAAGCAGAACTGACGTGGATAGTGACGACGAGAATGGCGATATCCGGATATTGTTCCTTGAGCCGGCGTGCCGTTTCTGCTCCATCCATCCCCGGCATAGAAATGTCCAGGAGGACGACATCAGGATGCACGGCCGCGGCCAGAGCAAGACCTTCTTCACCAGAGCCAGCTTCTCCGACAATCTCCATGTCTGGCTGAGACTCCAGTAACATTCGGAAACCCGCTCGCACCATCTGGTGATCTTCAATCAATATCAAGCGAATACTCTCTGCCATCGGAGGCCTCCTCAGTTGAAATATTGGGAAAAGAAATAGGCATATTTATCTTGAGTCGAGTGCCCTGCCCCGGTGCTGCTTCAATTTGGCATCGTCCTCCTACCATCGCTACACGTTCACGGATACCAATCAACCCCCAGCCATGCATCGATTTGTCGGAGGCCCGCTTTACAGTGGCAGGATCGAAGCCCCGTCCATTATCCTCCACGGTAAGATGCACCCAACCATTCTCGCATTTCAAAGTCACCCGGATGTGGGTGGCGTGGGCATGACGCTCGACATTGGTAAGCGCCTCCTGGGTAATACGGAACAGCGTCGTCTCCAGGGCGGGAGGAAAACGACACACACTTCCATCGGTCACCACTTCAATCTGGGTCTCCGGCATCTGTTGTTGTTTGTTCTGGGCATACCAGTGTAACGCCGGAATCAGGCCCATATCATCCAACACAGAGGGCCGTAAAGCAACAATGAGACGCCGCAATTCCTTGATGGCGTGGCTGCTCATATCCGACAGTTGGTGCAAATGTTCTTTCGCTTTTTCAGGGTCAGTGGTGACCAATTGATCGGCCCCTGCCAGACCCGTGGCCAGGGCCGTGAGGACCTGCAAGGTATCGTCATGTAGGTCTCGGGCCAGCCGTGCCCGTTCGTCTTCCTGCGCGGTGACGGTACGCAGGAGTAATTCACCTCGTAGAGCATCGCGACGGGCGATAGCCTCCTTGGCCTGCTGTTCTGCCTTCGCCAAAAGCCGTTGCCGCTGTATTTCAAAAATATGAAGAGAGCGGATGATAAAAGCTGCCATGGCCACAGCCAAAACGGCCCGGAATGCCTGGACAGGGAAGCCAAACCAGGAAGAAAACAGATTCTGATTGAGAACTGTGGAAGGAAAGAGAGGACTGACAGGGCCAAAAAGCTGTCCTACCAAGCCATAAAGCAGAAAAACAATCGCCGCCCCTAAAAGATGGTTTGTAAAGGCTAATTCCCCTGTCTGGCGCCATTGCCGTCGCTGAATCAGAAGGGCGGTGGCAGCGAGGAGAGCGCCTGTGATCCCCAGAGCATAGCGAGCAAGTACATCAGAAGCATGAAGCCAGGCGATCGGTGTATCTCGCAGTTGTATTCCCAAAATCAGAACCCCTATCAAATACATGGTCATGGCCCCCAACCCCACCCATACATCCATCAAAGCCGTATGCCGTGAACGTGTGAGCATACGTACGCCAAAGGAAATCAGGGAGACAAAGGAGAACGCCAGTAGCCCCAGCCGCGCCCACTCCAACCATAAAGGAGGAACGACACCGTAGGCCTGCTCCCCGATTTTTTCGAACATCTCCACCCATTCATGAAAACCGTGGGCAAAACCAAACGCAGCCAACGGCCACATCGCCTGGGAGAAGCGAGAGTGCGAGGAACGACTCGCTTCGATGGCTACAGCCAATCCCAGCGTGTAGAATCCCAGACCGTAGATAAAGTAGATGTGTGTAATGCGGCTGGTGAAAAAGACTTCCATAACTGGCTCACTGGCTATTGTATATTGAGTTGACATTCCTCACAAATAATTATCCCAAGAATGAGCAGCTCCGCCTTGTTTCATGACGATCGTTCTCAGCGATGGGGTATTTGTCACCCAGAAGGAACATTTGTCACCCTGAGTGAAACGAAGGGTCTCGCCGTGCATGTGCGGACGAGGGTGAGCAAATCCCGCGCCGTACCCATTGCCTATGGGATTGTCACGTGGCAAGACCTGGGCCGGTGTGTGGGGGTCACTTCAAGGATTTCCTCACCCCTGCGGTACATCTGTCACCCTGAGTGCAACGAAGGGTCTCGCGGTTCATGTGCCGGTGAGATGCTTCGCTGGCATTGGCCGGGCTGATGTGAGGCCCGCTGCTGTGAGGGTGTCGCTGGAAAGAAAGTTGGCCGGTCGTCCCACTCAGCATGACAATTACCTGAGTGAAACGAAGGGTCTCGCCGTGCATGTGAGCAATGAGATGCCGCCCTTCGACTCCTCTTAGGGCAGGCTTCGCTGGGGTTGGCTGGGGCCGTGGGAGGCCGGCTGCTGTGAGGGTCTCGCCGTACAGAGCGCAATGTGTGAAAAATGGAAGTTATCACTGGGGCGCGCCGGCATCAATCCATAGTTCAATCCATTGTAGCTCCCGGTCGGGCAAAGTGTTGGGATGGCCATTGCGAAGGAGCGTGATCAAGAGACTCTCCTTGGCGTCACCGGGGATGATGGCCGGGCCCAGATTACCGCCCGCCATCAGTCCTTCGTAAGAATCAAGATACAAACCGGCAGTACCACCGTGGCAGGCCACACAACGCGATTGTAAAATCGGCCCGATCAGGTCCGTCCAGGTCAAAGCGGCCTCGGGATAAGTGGGGAGAGTCTCATCCAAGACATTGGTCAGTTCGACAATACCCGGTGCATTCAAACCAGCGTATTTCCAATCGACGCCATGACAGGCACTGTTGGCGCAAAAACTGACATTACTCGTGCCACCGGCGTCGGCCGTATCATGGCAGCCCTCACAAGTATCATCGAAGGCGAAACGATGCTTGGCCAGCCAATTACTGTCACTGTGAGAGCGTGGCTCAAAAGCCTCCTCGACGTGCAAGGGTGGGACAGTGCCATCAGGCCGTTCTTTGAGAGGAATGCTATGGCACAAATTACATTCGATACGAATACTTTCCTTTTCCTCGTTCAGATGTTTGCCATCATGGCAGCGGAAACATCCTGCTGATTGCTCGTGCCCTACATTGTTAGGATGTGTTTTCCAGGTGACGGCCATGGTGGGAAACACCATCTGCTCGTACAAAATACCGACCTGGCGCACAGCTTCGGCTACGACATCTTCATGCTCGGCGTAATAGGTGGGCCAATTGTCCTGATAATAGGTCAGCAAACCATCGATGGCCTTTTGTGCCACTTCGATCGAGGGATAGGGCCGTTCCATAACCGCCATCGCATTTTGCTTGAAATAGGGAATCTCGGGCGAAATGATCCCACGCGCCATCGCGTCATCCAGAGCATCGGAGGGCGCTGGGAACAGATGAGAAATGCGATTGTGACAGGTCATGCAGTCAACCGTCTTGATGCGAGATTGGTTCTGTTCGACGAAATTGGCCGGTAAATCTGTAGTCGCATCGATGAAGACATCAGTCTTGCCACTTCCGACATAAGTGACACTTACCCAGGGAATCACTTGTTCCAGACGCAGATCGTCCGTGGCAATATACTGCACCTTGTTCTCGATATGCCAGTGGATGCCCTTGCCTCGTCCTTCGCGATGCGTACCGCCGCCGGTCTTGAAGGCCATGGTCGTCACCGAAGGTTTATTGCTCTGGGCGGCGTCGAAATGTTTGAACTCGCGCAGACTGTCATCGGAAAACTTGGAAGGATTATGGCAGCGCTCGCAGATTTGCGACGCCGGCCGTAAGTTTTTGATGTAGATGGGGGCCTCGTAGTCGGCTCCGATAAACTTGATGACATGGGAAAGATCACTGGCTTTACGCGTAAACTGGGTGGCGATGAGACCACGACCAATGTGGCACTCGACGCAGTTGACACGGGCATGCGGTGATTGTTGGTAGGCAATGAATTCTGGCGGCATGGTGTGGCAGGTGGTGCCACAAAACGAAGAACTGTTGGTATATTCCCAGCCGGCGCCGGCAGCAATGAATACCAGCAGGCCGAAGGCCATAATGACCGCAAAGGGCGCCAAACGCTGGATTCGCGAGGCGGTCGGACCAGGAGAAAAGAAGCGACGAAGCCAACTACGCATGGGACAACCTCTTTGAACGAATGGCTCGATAGATCCAGAATAGAATGCCTAACACCAGCAATCCCAAAAAGACTTTTGCTGCTGTACGTAATTCCTGCCCCTGTACCGTGTGCTCGATTTCTGCAGGCTGGCCGACTGAAGGGATGTGGGTGGGGGGAGGGGGTGACGTGGGGGTTGGCCCAGGCCCAAAAATAGCGGCGGGATTAGGGGGACTGTGCTCAGCAGCATAACTAATTGTGTCAACGGCCCATTGCGGGCTCTCTCCCGACTTGTCGTGGCAGAGATTGCAGGCATTAGGCATTTCTTCGACACCGCCGAAAGCAAGCGTGGCCTCGGGATTGGGCTGTAACATGCTGTGGTTATGGATATCATAGGGTACAGCACTGGTTGCCATTTCCGGCATGTGATCGCTGCAGACAAAGTCACGTTCGGTCATCGCCTTTTCATGGTAAGGCATGTGTTTGGCGATGGCTTGCTTGTCGCCATGGCATTGCAAACAAAGGTCGTTGAGCGGCAACCGTAATTGCGATTGACCGATGCCATTATCGTGAAGAGAGTGACAGGTAGTACAGGCAGTTTCAGATGAAACAGCCATTGGGCTACCCAGCCGCCAGTCCATGTATTGTTGGTGATGTGCTTTAGCGCTACCGTCAGGCCACACGGCACTGTCATCACTGGTAAAAGTAAAATGGGCGTTCAGTTTGTCGCCAGGGCGATAACTGGCGGGAAAATCATACCCCTCGGGTGATTTTCCTCGACTATGACACGATCCACAGACCTGATCGTCGACCTTGCGAAAAATCTCGACGTTTTCTGGATCGGCGGCATGGTCAGCACCGGGCCCGTGGCAGCTTTCGCAACCAATACCAAATTCGATAAAACCCCAGGTTTGCGTATTCAAACCGGTGACATGGCATGATCCGCAACTCTGTCGCCACTCTCGCTCCTGCCAGTCGTCGGGATGATAAGGTTGCCAGTCGCCCGTCTCCACGATCCATGCTGCCGGCAGGATATAGTAATTATCATTTTCGTCTTTCGTGATATAATTTTGTTTCCATCGATTGCCAATGGTGTAAACGATATCCTTTTTATTGAAAGTCAAGTCGGGATCATAATGGAAAAAGTCTCCGATGATGGCTTCCGGATTTTCGGCAGGATTCTGAATCATACGGGCGTGGAGGGTGTCACGCCAGGAGAAATACTGGTCTTCATGACAGCCGGCACAGCGATCGCTGCCGATGTAACCGCTGGCAGCTTCGCCCAAACCGGGCCGTGGCGCAATGTAATCAGCAACCCAGGCCTCACTCTCGTCACTGTGGCAGGCCAGACAAGCTGCAGGCATGCTGTTCATAATGTTGTCTACACGATCGATGGCGTGATCGCCGTGACAATCGATACACGCAGGAAGTTTGGCGTTAGCTGAATCGGTGGGATGAAAAGGATTATGGGGATAATGACAAGTCTTACAGTTTTCCGAAACTGCTAAGGCGAAATCCCGGCGGTTCGATGCAGGATTCTGCTGATGGGGATAGCGATAACGTACTTTGCCCTGGTGGCATCCCTGGCAAGTGACTGGAGAAGAAGCGAAAGTGCTGTGAGCAGAGGCATCCAGCTTTTCCAGCGGCACCAAGAGGGGGAGCTGCTCGCCCGAAGGCAGGGTGAGGGAACGCTGATTGTCACCGTGGCAACTACGGCAGGCATAGTCGGAGGGAGGGCCATCGGCGGCGACAGACGGTGCCGCTATCAGCCAAAGCGCACACGCCAAAAGCACCATTACAGCAATGCCAACAGGAGAAAAAGCGGCAAAGCGAGGAGGGGACGAGGGCGTCACTCGGGTTGATGAAAAGGATGTGGTTAAATGTTTTCCGGATGTAGCCATGCCGTTGTTACCTGATTAAGGGGCGGGTCACGCCAACGGGAAGCTGCTGGCGTGACCCGTGATTCCTCGAATTACTTGGGGACATTTCGGTGTCTTATCACCACCGAATCTGACCTATGTCCTATTGCTCATTGGCGCTGCCTGCCAGCTCCTCTGCATGATAATCCTTTGCCAGTTCCTTCAATGCCGTATCCGTCTGTACACTGGCAGGGCCGCCGCTGTAGTGGCATCCCTTACAGGAGAAGTCCAGACCAAGGTAAGGCAGAGATTCTTTACCATCATCGGTAAATTGGCCCATGACATCAGGATTGATGGCGAAGAGGTGGGTGCGAAGGTCGCCCGTGTAGCGATCGGGATCGCCCAAGGCGCTCTTCGATGCTCGGGGCATGTGGCACTCGACGCATTCGGCGTGGGTACGATCGGTGATCTTCTGATACTTCGCTTCGTCGAAGTGGCAGCTTTCACACGGTGTCTTCTGCGTCTTTAGCCCTTCACGCTGTGCATATTTGACAGTCTGGTGAGGATCATGGCAATCGACACAGCGCATCGCCCCTCGCTTCTTCGATTGGAAGTGCTCTTCATACTGCTCATGGTGTCTGATGAAACCACCACTGGCGTTGAGTGAAGTGATATCGCCACGGATATGGCACTGACCACACAATTCCGAATCGCGATCCACTTTCATGGCGACGTGCATGGGATCGTTATTGTGATTGCTGCCGGGGCCATGACATTCTTCACACTGAATCCCGGGTTCCGCCCAGGTGCCGATCAAACCCGGTAAGCCGTCCTGATGCCCTTCGGGATTGTAGCCGGTCGTATGACAGGTACCGCAGTTGTACGGTTTTTCCTGTCCGGCATGGTAGGGCACCCAGTTCTTACCCATATCCAGGTCAGGATTGTACAGGTTGTACTGGGTCTTGCCGTTCTCATCCCCTGTGATGATGAAGCCATCTTTGCCGATGAAACGTGCTTTCCAGCCGTAACCACCGATGACGTAGGTGATATCGTCCCAGGTGTAACCTTCGGGTGGATTGGGCACTTCAGAGAAAGGATAGGTGGGGGGTTTGCCGTCGACTACTTTGTTGAGCTTGTAGGGATGCCCACTCTTCATGAACGTATTGTAGGTCTCCTCATGGCACTCCTGGCAGGAGTCGGAACCCACATAGGTGGGAGCTGCGTAACTTACACCATCTTCACCGGGAGGGCCGGGAGGGCCTTGTGGACCTTCAGGGCCTTGGGGACCTTCGGGTCCAGGAGGGCCAGCGGGGCCGGGAGGGCCTTGCGGACCTTCAGGGCCAGCAGGACCAGGAGGACCGGCTTGGCCAGAACAGGCTGCAGCCAATACCACAACTAAAAGGATGGTTGCAATAAATAGGATTCTTTTCATTTTCTCTCTTCCTCCTAAGGAGGTCGTCGATACCACTTCGGGTATCCTCTGACCAGGGCAATCATGGTTCAGCCACCCCGGCTGCTTCCTAACCCTTCCTACCCCCTGAGAATTAATTCTCTCTTACTCAATCTCAAAGTGAGGAAGGATGTTCGACACACCCGCAGGCGGCCATGTTCGCTCAGAATATGGTTGGGATCTTTTTGTAGGTAATATTTGCCATATAGCCTTCCTGATGAGTGAGTAATTCTTGTATTTATTGATGTGTAATTTTACACATGCCATCTGTGTGATATTATACACACCCACATACCTGCTGTCAAGCCATAATGAGAGGAATATTAACGATATTAGAAATATTTATGAGTGTCCTTGCTAAAACCAGCCAAGAGACAGTCTCCGTTTAGTCGGTAGGGCAGGAAATTTTCGCTGATTAAAGTGCGTCACATATGCCGAGGTGCGACGCGCTTGGTCCGCGCCGACTAAATTGATACAGGGTCAGCGGTCAAATTCCCCCTATACAGCAACCCCGGAATCTGCTATAATGGCAATGAGCAGGCGATTAATTCGTTGCTATTTGCGGGCATGGCTGATGAATAACCTCTATCTTTGCACCGGATGCGAATGAGTTTGTCGCTCTATTACAGCCCAGCTACAGGCAGGGGAGGAGAAATCGCCCCTTCTGGTTCAAGTAGGAAAGAGTGAAGTGGTGGGGTCGATCTTTGGCTCCAATTTAACCGAAAGTTGGGTTTTATTCCTTGTTTTGTGGTGTTCACTAACCTTTTGGGGTGCAAATCCCAAGCCATGTGTGACAAAGGAGAGAGTTCATGTTCCGCTCGAAATCGACAAAGTGGGCAATGATTCTGGTGGTGACGTTCCTGCTGGGAATCTCCGCGGCCTGGGTGATACAGGCCAGCATCAGCAATGCCTCCTCCCGCCCAATTGCTGGTTCCCTTCCCTCTGACCAGAATGACGAAAACAGCCGTTTAGCCAATATCACTACACCCGACTCAAGAGTCTGGGTCTTCTGTACAACGAACAGCATCGGTGTGTTTGAAAATCGCATCCATGTGCTCTGTAACGAATCCTTTAGCGGTATTCGCTACTTTGCTTACCCCACGGCCAATGCCGCTGTTGTGGCGCGCTTTCTCAGCGTTCTGACCTCGGCTCAGGTTTCAGGCCGTACGCTTAGGATACTCTATGATCCCGCCGACCATAACGGCAGTGCTTATAACTGCGCCGTCAGCGATTGCCGCCCCCTCCAGGCAGTCGCTCTCTACTAATGAGGTAGGCCATGAAACGCATAGCCATAAAGCTGGGCATGACGGCGCTAATGATGCTGGCCTTATTGGCCGGTTGGATGGTGGGGCAAGGACTATTCGCCCCTTCTCCGGCAAAAGCGGCACAGTACTGGTCCCTCGGTGTGCGCAGTCAGGAAATATCTCTCTGTTTTGCCGGTAATTCCGTCAATAAACGCCCCGATCGCGTGCAGGAAATCGTCGAGCATTTACAACAGTTCGAATATACAGCCAACATCCGCTTTCTCACCCTTGATGGCACATCGATCCAGAATGCCGTCAGTAAGGTGAGTATCCACAAGCTCAGCTGTCCTGCCCCCACTTGGGTTAATGGCAAAAGTTACTACGACGGCGATATTCGTGTGGCCCTATGGCACACCAACGTACCCACAGAGCCACCGGGTATGGTTCCCGGCGTGGGCTGCTCCCAACCTCTCAAAGGAACGAGCTGGTCGAATCCACCCAGCGAGCTTACCAGCAAACGTCCCTGCCAATACAATCTCAAATTGGGGGATGACGATACAGATATGACGGGGGGCAGGCCCGGTGTCCCTACCGGCACACCCTGGCTCAATCATACGCTCCACGAATTCGGCCATGCCCTGGGTTTGGGGCACGAACACGCTCGTACCGACGAAAATGCCCACTGCGTCCTCACCAGCCAAGAATATCACACCGTCAATAGCGGCCACATCACACCCTACGACAAGAACTCGGTCATGCACTACCGCTTCTGGCCGGACGAGGTGCCCCAGTGTAGCGGCCAAACCGGTACCAACTACAGTAACGCCGGCTTCACACCTTATGACAAGCTAGCACTACACATCATGTACCCCGAAACGAATCGAGTGGCCGAACTCACGGGAAAAACCGTGGTAAAAACCGGCGAACCTCTAATCCTGCGTTCCACCTGGGTGCAGCAAGGCGCCACTAGTTTTGCCGTGAAAAACTTCCGCTGGCGCCTTTCCGGATTTCTTATGAGCATAGATGACACACTTAACATGACCTTCGACTCCCCCGGTGTGTACACAATTCAGTTCTCGTACCAGGATTTCTTGGACCGCAGCTACAGTTCCACAAGAAGTATTCGTGTCCTGGACGCCGCCACATTTGACAGACAGATGGCCGCTGTGCAGGAAGCCCAACTCTATTTGATGTCCAGCATGGTCGGCAACAACCTCTATCTGCCAGCGGTAAGCCGCTAAGGCATGGGAGAGCGCCCCACGCTCCAAGCGCTTGACATCCTCCCGAACTCGACCTATAATGATAATGTAACGACAATGTAGCAAATCGTCGACTCATGGAAGGTGGAAGTAGTTTTGACCGAAATCGATCGCTCTATCCCGGTTCCCGTTTACTACCAACTGAAAACTCTGCTCAAAAAACAGATTGAATCGGGGCAATTACGCCCTGGTGACAAGGTCCCCACCGAGGCGGAGCTCTGCGAGCGCTACGGCATTAGCCGTACGCCAGTGCGGCAAGCTCTGCTCGATCTCGTGCGCGAAGGTGTGCTAACCCGCAGGGCCGGTCGCGGCACTTTTGTCATCCCCGCCGATGCGGTGCAGGTCACCCTGCGCATTACTGTGTCAGATACGCGCTGGCAATGGCCGCTCGAGGAAGCCGCCCGGCTCTGGAATCAGGAAAATCCGCAAACAAAGATCAATCTGGAATTCGACGTCGTCCCTCTCCGGCATCTGTATGATCATTTATCCCTGGCCGTGGCCCAGGGTCAGGCGCCTGACATCTCTGTACTCGACTCGGTTTGGGTGGCGGAATTTACACACCGGAGTTACCTCTTGCCCCCTGATGAGCTGGATCCGGATTGGACGGCAAAGATGAAGGAGGATATCTACCCCTCTGTCCTCGCCGCCAACAGTCGCGAGGGGCACCTGTGCACGATTCCCACCAATGCCGATACTACCGTGCTCTGGTACCGGCGCGACTGGTTTGTCGCAGAGGGGTTGCAGCCACCCCGCACCTGGGCGAAATTGGTAAGCCTGGGACATCACTTTCGCCAGCCCAAAGTGCGTAGCCAGTATGGCTTAGGGGCATACCCTCTCGCCTTTGTGGGGGGACGGGCGGGAGGCGAAACGACTACCTATCAATTGCTACCCTTCCTCTGGAGTTTTGGTGCGGATATGATCAAAGAGGGCCGCGTCGTGCTCGATAGCCCTAATACAGTCGAGGCCCTTAACTTCCTCAAGGGTCTTGTTCACGAAGAAAAGCTTGCTTCACCACAAGTGGTCGATTATCACTGGAATAGCGCCGTTAAGGCCTTCGCGCGCGGTGAAGTGGCCATGGCACTGGGTGGCACCTACGAGAACTACATCATCCGATCCGTAGCCAACTGGGATATGGCCACCTTTCTCGACCATGTGGGCTTTGTGCCACTCCCCGCCGGACCCAACGGTGTCCCTGCCACCCTCGTGGGCGGCATGACCTACGGTATGTACCGCCAATCGCGTCATCCGAGCGAAGCCCTGGCCTTGCTCAAACGCATGGTTACACCGGAAATACTCAAGCCCTTTAGCCTGAAAACGGGCCATAACAGCGCCTACAAGAGCGTATCGGCCCTCGTACGCGCCGATGAAGATGGTTTTCTGCGGCAGACGGCACCCCTGGTTGCTCAATCACGCAGCCGACCTTTCCTCCCTTCCTACGAACGCGTCTCCACCCACTTTCAAGAGATGATCGAGGTCTGTTTGCGCGGGCAGCTGCCCTGCGATGTGGCAGCCCGGCGAGCGGCGGAACGCATCAGCGGTGCCACCGGTGCTTTACAAGACTGACGACCTGCTTGCTTAAGTGGGGTTTGGGGTGCCCCCTCCCTGCCCTCCCCCAACGCTCGCTGCTCTCGCTTTTGTGGGAGGGGATGGCCT
>JAADFV010000114.1 GCA_013152695.1 Chloroflexota bacterium
CCTTCTGTCACTCGCGTTCGCCTTACCATCGCGTACCGGGCGTCAGCCGCATCCGTCATGCGGCGCAGTACAGGGCGCCCTCACCTTTCCACCATCACAAACACACCAACACGCCCGCCAAGCCCCCTTTGAGGGGGTGCCGTTATGCAGCCGGGCAGATTCCAGCCCCCGACAGGCGCCGGCAAGCGCGGGTTCTCGCCGGCTGAACCCGGCTTCGACGTAGGCGCGCCTGGTGCTCATCGCATCACGGATGCGATGAACTCTCCCGAATCTCCTCTTCAATCTATGCCAACTGCTTGTCGATCACAGACGATTCTTCACCACCCTCGGCCTGCAACAATTCTCGTACAAAATATATCGGCTTATTCTGACTTTCGTAGTATGTCCGCACAATCAGTTCGCCTAATAAGCCCATGGCGATCATCTGCACCCCCACCATAATCAGAAGCACGGCCAAAAGGAGCAAAGGGCGCGAGCCAATATTTTGGCCGAGGATCAGTTTTACGTATGAGAGATAAGCTCCGAGCAGCATTCCTAATCCAGACGAGGCTAAACCGATACTGCCAAACACCTGAATGGGCCGCGTGCTGTAACTGAGCAGAAAATACACCGTCAACAAGTCCAGCATCACCCTGAAGGTGCGCGAAATACCATATTTAGATTGGCCATGCTCGCGAGCACGATGATTGACCGGCACTTCGGCAATGGTGACGCCCATCCAACTGGCAACAGCCGGTACAAATCGATGCAATTCGCCGTACAGACGCAGATTCTTCACCACCTCACGGCGATATGCTTTCAACGAGCAGCCGTAATCGTGCAAATAAACCCCCGTCGTACGCGAAATCAACCAATTGGCAATCATTGAGGGAAGTCGTCTGCTCAGAAACGTGTCTTTACGTTGCACCCGCCAACCGCTGACGATATCATAGCCTTCGGCCATCTTTTTCATGAGGAGAGGAATATCAGCAGGATCGTTTTGCAAATCCGCGTCGAGAGTAATGATCACCTCACCTCGAGCCAAATCAAATCCCGCGGCAAAACCTGCTGTCTGGCCAAAATTACGCCGCAATCTTACGATGCGCCAGCGTTTATCACGGGCGTAGATCTCCTGCAAACGGGCAAAGCTACCGTCCTCGCTGCCATCATCGACAACAATTACCTCATACGGCTGTCCGTAGTCTTCCAGCACCGCTGTGAGCTGACGGTATAGCTCAGGAATGGAATCTTCTTCATTGTAAAGGGGGATGACAATTGAAATTTGGGGAGCAGGAGTCATAACTTACTTTTTGTTGGCGGAGGGAGCGGTACTGGCGCCAAAGCCGAACATATTTTGTAAAAGGTAGAGAATGCCACCAAATAACCCCGTTAGGAGCGTGGCCGCGTAAATGACAATAGAAAGAGCAAATGCTGATTCGCGAGGTGTGCCAATTTGTGAAAACAGACCGACATAGCTTAACTCACGTACGCCAACACCACCAAACGAAGGCAATAAGAGCGCCAAGGAGACGAGAGGGACGAAGACCAAATAATCGACCAGTGTTGCCTGAATCCCCAATGCCCACCCCCCCGTCATGTTGATTAAAACCCACAGACAGTTAAAAACAACCGAAACAGCCAGAGCCTGGATCAGAGTACGGTTATTGTAATCCTGAAGGGCTGTGTAAAACAGGCGCAGGGAGTCGAGTCGCGTGAGCCGAGAGCTCCAGCGTTTGGGCAACCAACTGACAAGAAGGCGATGACCAAAGCGCACCCAACTCCGTCGCCGCAAGAGCCAAAATCCTGCAACAGCAGCCAAAAAAATGGCCACCAGGAACCAGGCAACGAGGGCATTAATATCGGCTCGACTGAAGGGTAAGGCCGCAACCCCCATCGCCAGCAACACGACAATCCCTAAAAACCGATCGAGAATGACCGTGCCTGCCGCGCTCGATGTTTGCCGGCTATACCGCGCCAATGCCAGTGTCTTGACAACATCTCCACCAAAGCCGGTGGGTAGGATAGTATTGAAAAAAGCCCCTACGTAATACCAGTAGGACAATAACCACAAAGGCACATGAATGGGAAGGGCGTCGAGCAGTACCTTCCAGCGTACAGCCCGTAAGATGATGCTGAGGGCAAAAAGGAGAAAGGTCAGGATCAGCCAACCGGGCTGAGCATCTGCCAATTGCTGGCCGATCTCAGAAATATTCATACGGGTGAGCAGGAAAAGAATCAGGGCCACGCTCACGGCAATTTTCAGACTTCGCTGTAACGATTTTGACATAGATTGTTTATTGGAGGCAGGGTCCATTCGGCGCCTATGCCTTGGCATCAGCATTTCGTCGGCTGATTTCAAAGGTCGAGATAAGAAAATCGCCAGGGTTAGCGTAAAAACGAATGGAACCAGATTTCATTTTGTCGTTAGATTTCGTTAGAATGTGCTCATGAACAAAGCACACCAACTTCGAGTCCAACGTAACTGGATGTGGGGCAGCTTGCTCCTCGTCCTTATTGTGGCCGTTTTCTTCCGTTTCTGGCAAATTGCCGACCTGCCGCCGGGGCTCTTCGGCGACGAAGCGGCCGACGGTCTCGATGCACTCGATGTCCTTGCCGGGCGGGGACAAGTATTTTTCCCGACTAATTTTGGTCGCGAAGGCTTGCATATGTGGATCGTGGCTCTGAGTATTCGCTTGTTCGGCGTATCGCCCCTGGCCTTGCGTTTACCTTCGGCCCTGGCAGGCGTCATTACAGCTTTGGGCACCCTCTGGCTGGGGTATGAGCTATTCATCCATCGCCGTGATGAGCACACATCACGCACTTCCTTCTGGCTAGGGACCATACCGCTCTCCTGGCTGATCCCTCCCCTGGCTGCCCTCTACCTCAGTACATCTTACTGGCACGTTCACTTTTCTCGTTTCGGCATCCGGGGCATATTCAGCACGATGATGTTGGCGCTTACCGCTGCTGCCTTGTGGCGAGGCTTGAATCTGCACCGCTGGCGGTGGTTTGCCCTTAGCGGCCTGTTTATGGGGCTGGGAACGCATTTTTACACGGCCAGCCGCTTTGTTCCCCTGTTTTTCGCTGTCTTTTTGGGAGGATGGTTGTTACTCTCTCTTATGAGAGCACATCCGACGGAACGCATCGATAGTGTGGTGCACTTCAGCATTGGTGTCGTCGTACTCTTCGCTGTATCTGCCCTCGTGTTTGCCCCTCTTGGCTATTATTTCCTTACTCATCCCGGCAGTTTTAGCCAACGCGCCTCCGAGGTCTCTGTTTTTCAGCAGGGATTTTCCTGGGAAGCGATCCAAACCATTGCCCAGGCTACTTTTGCTAATCTGGCGCAATTCATCTGGCCCGGCCATGGTGATCTTGCCCGTTTTTACAATTTGCCAGGGCGTGCTGTCTTTGATCCGATCACCGCCATCCTGGCGCTGGTGGGGCTGGTTGTGAGTTTGAGAAAATGGCGCTATCCGGTTTTTGCCTTCCTTCTTCTCTGGCTCTTGATCATGGCTTCGCCCTCCTTCATTGCCGTCGACCGCTATCCCACTCTACCACGCCTCCTCGGTGTGATCCCGGGCATCTTCTTCTTCCCTGCCATCGGTCTGGTGACACTGCTCGAGCAAATGCTTCGCTGGCGCCGGTACGCGCCACGAATGATCGGCGTACTCAGTGTCGTACTCCCCCTCCTTGCGCTCGGCACTCATGCCAGTGTCACATATCACGATTATTTTCAGGTGTGGGGGCCAGACCCCGCCACGGCCGACGCCTTCGAGCAGGATATGGTAGACGCCTGGCGCTGGTTGCAGGGTAATCCTCCCCCGGCTGATGTTTATCTCTCCTCAGACCTCTACAAACATCCCACCTTCATGTTCCTGTACGAGCAGACCCCAACTACCGAATTCTTCGATCACGTCAACCCCCGATTGCACTGGTTCGATGCTCGTCGCGCCTGGTTCTTTACTCAAAATGAGGGACAAGCAATCCTTCTTCTGGGAAACTCAGCCCTACCGCCCGATTGGCTCATATCCCGTTTGCATCTCCAGACCCAACCTGTCGCCAGCGGCTATGCCTTTGTCGCCAAGACACCAGTAACAATTCATCCTTCACAAAATATCCCTTTCAGTGACACCCTCACCCTCGTCGATCAAGTTGTCATCCCTCCCCGTAAAGGAGCGCAGGAGGGTGTGATTATGCAAATCTGGCGTAGCCGCGAACCCGAATCTCCCCCCGGCCAACTCTACCAAATCCAGAGTGCCTTGGCCAATGACCAAGGTCAGCAATGGGTGCAGGTATCGGATGATATGGCCATTCGTGCCACAGAATGGCCCCGTGATGGACTCTTTGCCACCTGGCAGACACTATCCTGGCCTGATGGCGTGGAACCTACCCATACGGTGCTACGGCTGGTGCCACATAACCAACCGCCTCTGCGTCCTCCCCACAGCGATGCCGAAGGCTGGATACTGTTACCCCTTCGCACTTGGGACGACCTTATTTCAAACTGACCCCTTGCGGTCAATGACGATAATCCCATAGAAAAACACACGGCTGACTTTCAACGTCAACCGTGTGCTGAGCAGTCGGGGCGAGAGGACTTGAACCTCCGACCTCACGGACCCGAACCGTGCGCGCTACCGGACTGCGCTACGCCCCGTTGCTTAATGCCATTATACTGGACTCAGGGTCGAATCGCAAGAAAGAGCTCGTCGTTTTGCCCTTGCCAGAATACCAAAGCCGGAACGACATCGCTCCCCCCTCGGCTGCACTTTCCGCGGCAAAACTGCCAACCTTGAAGTCTTTTTTGACCCTGATTCTGTTTTGGCGAAACTTAGACGCTTGTGGCATAATTGCAAGGTTGTGACGAGGGAAAATTCAATACCTACCCTCGTTCTTTTCTGTCAGTAGTCCTTTCCGTGTATAAAGAAAGTTGGCTAGTGACAAATCCACAGAAAAGGAGAAAATGAATGAATAATGAATACGAAATGGTGACTTTATTGCATCCGCGTCTGGATGAAGATGGTGTCACTACCGTCACAGAATGGGTGCAAGAAAAGATCGCTGCATTGGGTGGCGAAGTGACATCGGTCGTTCCGTGGGGACGCAGGGCACTGGCTTACCCCATCCAAAAACAAACAGAAGCAGTTTATATTCAATTTGATTTTCGACTCCCTGGAAGTCAGGTTGCTGAACTTAACCGCAGCATGCGTATCCATGAAGACATTTTGCGGCAACTTCCTATCCGCAAAGATAGCTAAGAACGCATCGCAGGGACTTTTATTCGACTTGCAGCTGCTTTAACCGAGATCACCAGGAAGGAAAAGTATCATGTCGCGTGGACTGAATAAGGTCATGATTATCGGTAACTTGGGACGAGACCCAGAGCTACGCTATACAACCAGTGGCAAACCTTACGCGACCTTTAGTGTAGCCACCAGTCGATCCTGGGTGACCAACAGCGGTGAACGCCGCGAGTCAACCGAGTGGTTCAACGTCATTGCTTGGGGAAATCTGGCCGAGATTTGCAACCAGCTTCTCCGCAAAGCATCCCGTGTTTATGTCGAAGGACATCTTCAAACCCGTAATTGGGAAGATAACGATGGACGGCGGCATTATCGTACAGAATTGGTAGCAAATGAAATGCTCATTCTGGATACACGTAACGACATCGGGGCGCGGGATGCAGACATAACAACCTTCGACGAAGAGCCAGACCTTCCTTTCTAGCTTATACCTCATTTAGCAGCCTCCCACCCTGCACAACCAAAACCATCATTGCATTTACAACCGACTTTACCTGCACGACTCTATTTCACTTCGCTAAATAACTGGCTGAAGCCCTCCCCACCCCTCCCTCAGTACAAACCGGAAAGCTAGAGAGCAGGTAATGTCCCTATCCATCTTAAACAATGGAGGACATTGTGGCAGAAGAAAATATCCCAACCCCAGAAAATACATCTGAAACTCCGAAAGAAACAACTACCGAAGCAGCAGCCCCCACCCCAGAAACATCCGAAGCCACCACACCAGTGGCTGAAACAGCCGCACCCGTGGCCGAAACGGCAGCACCAGCGGCACCAGCGGCACCAGCGAAACCAGCAGCGGCACCGGCAGCTTCTGCACCCCGGCCCCAACATTCCCCCCAGCGCCGGCCCCCAGCCCCCCGCTCACGTGCTCGTACCCGCCGTCGACGTGTCTGCTCATTTTGTGTCGACCGAATTGATTACATCGATTACAAAAAACCGGATCACCTCCTGCCATACATCTCCGGCAACGGCAAGATAACCAGTCGCCGACGCACCGGCACCTGCGCTAAACACCAGCGGCGCCTGGCCATCGCCATCAAACGTGCTCGCTTCCTGGCCCTACTTCCCTACACGGCTGACCATATCCGCCTGTATGGAAACAACTAACCCCACCCATGACCCCACCAAGGCATAGGAGCCTCCCCTCCTATGCCTTTCCTTACTAGAAACTAACCCCACCCATTTGGCATTCGGCAAAGACATCATGACAAAAAAACGTCGTGCCCCTGCAGAAGAACAGACTCAACAATCAGAACCGCGACGCCACCGACGTTTGCGACAAAAAGAGGCAAAGACCGAGCGCCTCATCCTTCTGGTTACAGGCATCACCTTAGCTGTGGTTGCCATCTTGATTGTAGCGGGCCTCCTGAATGTATATGTGTTCCAATCGCGTAAAGCGATTGCCAAGGTCAACCAAGATAAAATCACCGTCGCCCAGTTCCAACGGCGGCTTCGCTTCGAGCAAGACAATCTGGTCAACCAAATCCAACAATACATTCAATTTGGCCAGCAGTTCGCCGGACAAACGGGAACGAATCCCTTCCAATCGATCATCAACCAGCTCCTTAGCAACCTTAGCAGCCCTGATAATTACTCATTGACCGTGCTGGACAAGATGATCGAAGAAACACTGATCCGGCAACTGGCAGTACAATATGATGTCAGCGTCAGCCCCGACGAAGTACAAACGACTATCGAGGAGCAATTTGGTTACGACCG
>JAADFV010000115.1 GCA_013152695.1 Chloroflexota bacterium
ACATCGACCCCGACTGCCACGATCACACCTACACCCACAATCACTCCGACCCCTACGGCGACACCAACCATGGGCGCCTGCATCCCCACTCCCGATGCCTATGAAGTCGATAACAGTTCTGGCCAGGCGGGGATGCTAAACCCCGGTGCTCCTGCGCAAACACATACAATTCATGTCGATGGCGATGAAGATTGGCTTGTCCTGGAGATGATTCCGGGCTATCGCTATACTTTTTCCATCGATCTTGTCGGTTCTGCCGCGGCTGTGCACAGCGAATTACGTGCCCCGGATGGCATCCAGGTGTTGGCTGCTATTGATACGACCCTTTCCCAGCCTCACGGAGAGATTGTTTGGCAGGCCTTGAGACGGGGGTTCTACTACGTGCAGGTCACACAGATCGGGGCAGCCTACGGCTGTTACACCGACTATACCATCGCCGTAACAGAGACACCGGCCCCTTCTGCCTGCCCAGTACCTGATCCTCTGGAACCGAACAACCGCTGGGAAGATGCCTCGCTCCTCAATGTTGGTGGGCCCAGCCTTTCCCTGGCATTCGACAGCAATGGCGATGAGGACTGGTTCAAATTTGCCGTACAGGCCGGCGTCACCTACTCGATTTCTACCTCCCACCTGTACACCGATACCGATACGATTCTCTTCCTCTTCTGGCCACCGGATTTTGCCGAAGCTGATGCCATATCCTTCAATGATGATTATGGTGGTCTTGTTGCCAGCCAGATTGTCTGGAAGGCGCCAGCGTACGGCACAGCTTATTTCAAGGTACGAGATTACTGGCGACGTGGTGATTGCCGGACGTACGACCTCACTCTGGCGGGATATTATGTTGGTTATTTGCCCTTGATAAGCAGGCCGAAAGGACCACCTACGCCTACACCTACCCTCACCCCCACCCCAACACCAACACGCTCTCCCATCCCCGACGACTTCATCCTCCTGGATTTCTCCGGGGGAGGTACGCGCAATCTCAATGGTGTAGCTGTCAACAGTGCCACCAATCGAATCTATATCGCCAGTCGTAACACCGATACTGTTCTGGTGATCGACGGTAACAGCCACCAGCGCCTGACGGAAATCTCTGTGTGCGACCAACCCTTCGGCCTGGATGTCAACGAGCAGACGAACATGGTGTATGTAGCCTGTTATGGTGCTGACTCCGTGGCAATCATCGATGGTGCCAGCAACCAGCTTTATCGTATTCGCCATGTGGGACCCGAGCCGACCTTTGTCAGCATCAATGAGAAGACCAACAAGATATTTATCGTTGTGCACGGCATCAACGGTGTTGCCGTGATGAACGGTAATTGGCAGAAAGTGGAGCGTTATCTCGGCGCCGATCGCGGTGCCTTCAGCGTTGTGGTCAACGAAACCCTGAATCGCATTTATGTTGCCAATCGAGACGATGGCTCTATCTCTACCTTTGACGGTGAGACCTGGCATGAGCTCGATAGCCAGAAAATCTGGCCCGATCAGCCCGCCGTACCGTATGCCCTGGGATTCAATCCCCGTACACAACGACTTTACGTAAGTTATGCCAAGAATGGACAAACCAACAAGGTCGCTGTCTACAAAACGAGCTACAACGGCTTGATCTACATGGCAACAGTCAGCGTAGGCGAAGGCGGTATGGATGCAGCAGGGCGTTTGGGAGTCAATCCCACCCGCAATCATATCTATGTGCCCAATACGGCCTCCAACAGCCTTTCTGTCATCGATGGCGCCAGCAATCAGGTGATATCAACCATTCCTGTAGGCGCCGAGCCTTTTGGTATTGATATCAATCCTCTTACCAACCTGGTTTATGTGAGTATGCGCCAGGACCAGAGCCTGTGGGTCATTCCTGACAGGCCCTAGCATGTGTGTTCACCGCACTTTGTCAAGGACAGTATCACCTCTGTTATCAACCCTTTCGCACAGAAATAGCTTTGCCGGCAATGAATCTACATCATCTTGTGAGAAATTGTATCTTTATCTGAAATAAAAGCTATGGTAGCATTACTTTTTGAGGAACAATTGCGTCTACTTAATTGATCGAGTCTCTCCGCGCGCCCAGTCATGTGGAGGAGGATACACGATCATGACTCTGAAATTGCTCAATATCTACCAATTTATAAACATTATTCCATCATCCATTACTATTTTGGGGACTTGCCGCCGCACCAATTAGGAGATGCAGTCATGAATTCGACTTTCCAAACAAGTGGCATACATTCGTCCTTCGCTATGCTGAAAACACGGCCTGTACGCCTGGTCGCGATGATGCTCATAAGCGTGCTCATTGCCTTACTGGCCCTCTATGCCATCATTAGTCCTGCTGTGTTGGCTGGCGATGCCGACAAGCCGCTAGAGGCGGTTATGTACGGTTCTTGTCAGGATACCAGCGGTTTGGGCGTGTTGATGGCCGGCACCGGGCTCGATGGTTTCGGCGTTATGTCTGGCACCGTCAGTATCGATGTGCCCGGCACCGTCATCAGCGCCTGGGTCTATTACAACGGTTCGGATGATGACAGCGAAGGCGCCGACGACAGTGTGATTTTCAATGGCACACCTCTTTCGGGGACATTAGCGGGTGGCGCAGCTTTATGGCAATTGAATCAGTGGAGTTATGTTTATGAAGTCGATGTCACCGCCCTGGTTTCTTCGGGGCCTGGAACTTATACTTTGGATGGTGTTGATGTAGGGGTTCAGAGTGGCTTTGTGACTTATGCTAATGGTTGGGAATTAGTGGTGCTCTACGCCGATCCCACGCGTCAACCCTATCGTGTCGGCATTGCTCAAGGCTTGGATCTGGCAGCCGGTCACTCGGGGCCGGCCAGCGGACCGGGGATCAATCCAGTCATCTTCCCCTTTAATCCCGCCGCTATTACCCGTACAGCACAACTGATTTCTTCGGCGGGAGGTGTTTTTCCTGGGCAAGGAACAGCCATTTGGTATGAGATAGGGTACGGTACTCCTCCCATCACGACCACAGATATCTACACAGGTAATTTGCTAGCCGACGATCCTTTCCAGGCTAATGATGGTAACTACTGGGATACCTATACCGCCACCATCGATATTCCTCCCAATGCCACTTATGTCGTGGTACAAACCGAGTCTAAGGATGACGTAACGCCTGCTAATTTGGAGTGGGTGCTGCAATCGATCGAATTTCCTGATGCTTGTCCCGAAATCGATGTGCGGAAAGTTCTGACCCAGCCCCAAAGCGGTGTGGCCGGCGCTGGCGATACAGTCATCTTTGATATCGGTGTAGAGAATATCGGTAACACTGAATTAATTACCGTGCCTCTAGTCGATGAGTTCGATCCCGCCTTTCTAACCTTCGACACCAGCTCACCCGCGACTCCAGACAGTCAGGCCAGTGGTGTTCTCACCTGGACGGATATTTCTGGCGTGGGCTCAATGCTGCCCAACGATATCATCACCTACACACTTTCCTTTACGGCCACCGCGCCAACCGCCGTACCGACTACCAATACGGCCACCGCCCAGGGAACTGATTTCAACTTAGAACAGACGCCGCCTGTCAGTGACACAGCCAGTGTGGAGATTGTCGCCGACATGTTAGTGCGTAAAGAGGCCTCGGCTATTGCCGATCTGGGTAACGACTTATACAAAGTGGTGTATGAAATCGAGGTTGTCAATGGCAGTGCCATTGCCCAAACCTACGATCTTACTGATACCTTTGGTTTCGACACGGATTTCAGTATCGTGACTACGCCGACCGTGAGTACTGATGCTGGTGTTGTTCCGGACCCAACCTTCACCGGAACCGCGCCCAATACGCATCTTGCTACAGGCGTCAATATTCCCGTGGGTACGACACACACCTGGACGATTACGGTCTTGGTCGACGCCAGTAACGATCCCAATCCTCCCACTGCCATCGATGCCTGCGATCCCACCTCGCCTACACCGGAGACCGGTCTTTACAACGAGGCCGAGATGGCGGTTAACGGTATTCCCCAAACGGCTGATGCCTGTCCTTCCGATGGAACCACGGTCGTGTTCGAAAAGAGCGCCGGCCGCATTATTCAGGTGGATACGAACCAGTATCGGGTTCAGTACGACATTGTTGTCAATAATACAGGCAGTGCCTCTACCACCTATAATCTCACCGATACCTTCATGTTCGACAGCGACTTCAGCTTGGTGGGGCAACCTGATGTCAGTACCGACGCGGGTGTAACACCCAATCCTGCCTTCACGGGCAGCGCCCCCAACGAAGAACTGGCCAGCGGCGTTACGATTCTTGCTGGTGCTACCCACACCTGGACCATCTCTGTCGTCGTAGATACGACCAACGATCCTCCCAGTGTTGGCGCCTGTGATCCGAACAATCCCACGCCCAACACCGGTCTTTACAACGAAGCCGAACTCACAGTCAACGGCATTCCCAACACCGAAGACGCCTGTCCCGATACGGATACCGGCGCCCTGGGAGACTATCTGTGGTACGATGCCAATGCTGACGGATTGCAGGATGTGACGGAAGCAGGCCTGGGCAACGTGACCCTTGAGCTCTGGCTCGATGTTGATGGCAACAACGCACTCGACCCCATTACTGATACGCTTGTAGCCAGCACCACCACCGATGCTGACGGTGGTTACATCTTTACTGATTTGGCACCGGCGGACTATCTCGTCGATGTCACAGACACGAACGGTATTCTCACAAGTTACACCCTGACTTCAGGCCCTCAAAGTAAGGCCGTTCCCTTTGCCTATAGTTTGGCTCCCGACGAAATTTATCGTGATGCTGATTTTGGCTATGTGATGGTACCGACACCGGGGACAGCCGTCGTCGGCGACACCGTTTGGTATGATCCCAATCAGAACGGCGTGCGCGATGCCGGTGAGACCGGCATTCCCGGCGTCACTGTTGAGCTTAAAAACTTTGGGACTGACGGCATTCCTCAAAATGGCGATGACACTGTCATTGCTTCTGCCATAACCGACCTCAATGGAAACTATTTGATTCCCAATGTCCTTCCCGGTAGCTATTACGTCGATGCTGTAGCCGGCATACCCGGCGGCGTCATTCCTTCCAGCGGTGCCCCCGATCCCACAGCTCCCTTTAGTGTTGCTGCTGGCGATCAATATCTCGATGCCGATATCGGCTATGTCATTGACACACCCTCTGAAATCGCCGGCACGATTTGGGATGACACCCCCAACGGTAACGGCATTCTTGATGAAGCGGGTGCGCCCGGCATTCCCGGTGTCAGCGTCGACCTGCTCGATGCCGTCGGGCATATCCTTGCCACGACCACCAGCGATACCAACGGCGACTTCAGTTTCCCCGGCCTCCCCTCCGGTACCTATCAAGTACAGGTTTCCGATACCCAGCACGTACTCGATGATTACACACCCACCATCATCATCGGTGGTACTGGCGACAACACCAACAAAGCTCAACCCTATGTCATCATCCTGCCCTCCAATACCATCAATCCCACCGCCGACTTTGGCTACGTATTTTCTGGCCAGGACAACTACGGCGGCATCATCGGCAACCAGGTCTGGTATGATGTCGATGGCGATGGTGTCTTCGAACCTGCTGATGGCGATGTCGGTGTCGAAGGGGTTACGGTTGAGTTGCGTGATGGCCAGGGACAGTTGCTCGATGTGACCACGACCGGTGCTTCCGGCGACTACGTTTTTACCAGCCTGCCAGCTGGCGATTATCAGGTCTCGGTGAGTGATAGCGAACACATTCTCGCCGGTTACATCCCGACCAACTACCCGGCCAACCAGACAGCCGACAATAACAATAAATATCAACCCTACAGCATCACCCTCGCACCAGATGAAGTCAATATGACAGCCGACTTTGGCTACACACGACAGGCGGCGATTGGCGATTTCGTTTGGTACGACAGCAATAGCGACGGTATTCAGGATGTCGCCGAACCCGGCATCGCCAACGTTACCCTTGATCTGTACGATGTCGGTCCCGATGGAGTGATTGGTGGGGGTGACGATGCTCTCATTGCCAGTACCGTTAGTGATGCTGACGGTGGCTATCTCTTCCCGGGTTTGCCTCCCGGCATCTACTACGTGGATGTAACCGATGTCAATGGCCAACTGAGCAGTTACAACCAGATCGTAGCCAATCAGGCCCAACCAGATCCCACCGGCCCTATTACCCTCACCACCGGCGAAGTCTTTAAGGATGCAGATTTTGCTTACGTACAGACACCACTAACGCCTGGGAACGCCATAGTCGGCGATACAGTCTGGTTCGATGCCAATGCCGATGGCTGGCAGCAGCCGGGTGAACCGGGTATTCCCGGCGTCACCGTCAATCTGGCCGAGCCGGGACCAGATGGCATTGTTGGTAGCGGCGATGATGTTGTCATTGCTACGACGACAACAGATGAGACAGGCAACTATCTGTTTACCGACGTGGCTCCCGGCACTTATTTCGTTGAGACCGTTTCGGGTGTGCCTACCGGCCTTACCTCGTCCCCGGCTGCCCCTGATCCTACCCAACCCTTCAGTGTTGCTGCCGGCGATCAATTCCTGGATGCCGACATAGGCTATACTGATACTCCTGGCAACGTTCTGGGAGAAATCGGCGATCTTGTATTCGAAGATGCCAATCACAGTGCAGATTATGATGTTGGTGACGACGAGCTCGCCGGTGTTTCTGTCGATCTCATCCGTGACAGTAATGGAAATGGTGTGTGGAATAGCGGAGAACCGATCATCGCCACGGTTACGACTGACGAAAATGGCGCTTATCTCTTTACTGGCGTTCCTGCCGACGACTATCTCGTACATGTTAGTGACACTAACGCCGTCCTGATCGACTACTACCGCGGCCCCTTGGGTACACCCGGCGTCGATGGTGACTCCCAGGCTGATCCCTACTCAATTCTCGGCTTCCCCGCCGGGGGGAGTGACCTCACCGCTGATTTTGGCTTTATACCTGCCAATCGTGACAACGTTAGTGTCATCGGCAATCAGATTTGGCTGGAGGTCGACGGTGATGGTGTTTTCAATCCTATCAACGGTGACGTCGGCCAGGCAGGGGTGACGGTCGAATTACTTGATGTCTTCGGGCAGGTCATTGCCACGACCACCAGTGGTGCTTCCGGTGATTATAGTTTTACCGGCTTACCGGCAGGCCCGTACAGTGTGCAGGTGACCGATACGTTTGCCATCCTTAGCGCCTACACCGCAACAACATTCCCACCCGATCAGGTGAGCGACAACACCAACAAGATCCAACCCTTTGCCATCAGCTTACCTTCATCTGCTGCCGTTCTCACGGCTGATTTCGGCTACCTGGCTGGGATCGATCTACAAATTACGAAGGATGATGGTGGGGTCAATGTATCACCGGCAGGCATCGTCACCTATACTCTTGTCTACACCAATGTAGGCACGTGGACAGCCACCGGCGTCTTCATCACCGATACTGTTCCCGCCAACACGACCTTCAATCCCGCTGCAAGTACAGCCGGTTGGTCCTGCTCTCCTGACAACAGTGCCGGTAGCGTTTGTGGTATCAGCATTGGCACATTGCCTTCTGGTGGCACAGGCTCTGTCGACATTGCCTTTACCGTCGATGATCCTGTTCCTGCCGGCGTCACCCAGATCGAAAACACCGCATTCATTCAGGATGACGGCGCCCACGGTGTTGATCCCACGCCAACCGATAACCAGGATTCTGACACTACTCCCATCAGCGCCGGTCCCGATCTGGCCATTACCAAAGATGATGGCGGCATTAGTGCTCAGCCCGGTGATACTGTAGTTTATACCCTCAGCTACGCCCATAATGGCACCCAGGATGCCACCGGCGTCACGATTACCGACACTGTACCAACTTACACGACCTTCAATGTCGGTTCCAGTACGAGCGGTTGGAGCTGTGTACCCAATAGCAGTGCCGGTAGTCTCTGTACATTTACCCTTGGTGCAGTCGCAAGCGGGGCCAGTGGTTCCGTGAACTTTGCTGTCACCATCGACAGCTCTGTACCGGCAGGGGTCACCCAGATCGATAACACAGCCTACATTCAAGATGACGGCACAAACGGCCCTGACCTTACACCGAGCGACAACCAGGATAGCGACAACACACCCCTCAGCGTGTCTCCCGATCTCACCATCACCAAGAGTGATCTGGGTGTCACGGCGGTGGCAGGCGGAGTTGTCGTTTATACCTTGGTCTACAACAATGTAGGGGGGCAGGCAGCCACCGGTGTCACCATCACCGACACCGTCCCTGCCGATACCGACTTCGTTCCCTCCAACAGCACGCCCGGCTGGTCGTGTTCACCTGATTATAATGCCGGCAGTCTCTGCACCCTGAGCATCGGCACGGTCGCTGCCGGATCCGGAAGCACTGTCGTCTTTGCCGTCGAGGTTGATAGCCCTCTGCCCGTAGGGGTCGATCAGATCGAGAATACCGCCTTCATTCAGGATGATGGCAGCAATGGCCCCGATCCCACGCCAGAAAACAATCAGGATAGTGATTTCACCCCTGTCAGTGCTTCGCCCGATTTAACCATCAGTAAAGATGACGGCGGCATCACGGCTCAGCCGGGTGACACCGTGGTCTATACCCTCAATTACCGCAACAAGGGCAATCAGGATGCCACCGGTGTGACAATTACCGACACTGTACCGGCAAACACAACTTTTAATGCTGGCTCTAGTACGGGTGGCTGGTCGTGTGCACCCAATAACAATGCTGGTAGTGTCTGTACCATCATTATTGGCAACCTTGCTGCCGGGGTGAGTGGCTCCGTAACTTTTGCTGTCACCATCGATAGTCCTCTTTCCGGAGTCAGTGAGATAGTGAACACAGCCTGGGTTCAAGATGATGGCAGCAACGGAGACGATCCTACCCCGAACGACAACACCGACACAGACAATACCCCCCTTAGTGTAGCCACTTCCACTCCTACTTCTACGCCGACATCTACCTCGACACCCACACCTACTCCAACCCCAACCTCGACTCCAACTCAAACTCCGACTCCCACGGCCACACCCACGGCGACTCCCTCGCTCTGTCAATCGATCGATCCCTTCGAACCAAACGATACCTCAGCCCAGGCTGTTGGCCTGATACCGGATGGGACGACGTACCATCTCGATTTCGGGCCAGCCAGCTACGACCAGGACTGGTTCTGGTTCATTGCCTCGGCCGGCACCACCTACACCATGACTGCTTCCAACCTCGGTGCCGGCACTGATACGATCATGTTCCTCTTCCAGCCGCCTAACTTCAACGAGAGCAGCGCCATTGCTCTTAATGACGACTACGGCGGTACCCTGGGTAGCCGGATCGTCTGGACAGCGCCTGCCGACGGGCCTTACTATTTCATGATCCGAGATTTCGCCAATGTAGGCGAATGTCATACCTACGATCTCACCTTCGAGCGAGATTATCGGCAATACTGGCCGGTGATCATTCGCTATCCCCAGTTTACACCCACTCCCACCGCTACCCCCAGAAGTACTTTTACTCCCACACCGACACCCTCCTCCACACCCACACCGACGCCGGTTCCCATTACTACACCGACGATTCTGGAAATTCCCGATCTTTCCCATCCCAAGGGCGTAGCGGTCGACGAAGCACGCAACCTCATCTACGTTTCCAGTCGTGACAATGATGTCGTTTATGTCGTAGATGGCGTCGGCAGCTTCATGATCGCCGAGATTCCCGTCTGCTCCGAGCCCTTCGGCCTCGAAGTCAACAGTGTCACCCGTAAGCTCTATGTCGCCTGCTTTGCCGACGGTGTGGTCGATGTTATTAACACCAACACCAATTTGGTTATCAAGACCATTCCCGTGGGCCCCGAGCCGAGCTTTGTCGCCATCAACGAATTAACCAATCGCATCTATGTGACGACTCATGGTAACAATGGTGTGGTCGAGATTCGTGGTGGTGATGATACCCGCCAACGCATCGAGGGGGTTGGCGCCGGTGTCTTCAGCGTTGCTGTCAACGAGACGCTCAACCGCATTTATGTCACCAGTCGTGATGAAGGCACCGTCAGCACCATTGATGGCGTTACCATGCACCGTATCGACTCACAACGGGTCTACCCGGGTGGTGAGCGTGACCATCCCTTCGCCCTGGGCTTCAATCCCGCCACCAGCCGCCTGTATGTCACTTACACCGACAACGGCTTCCTCACCAAAGTCGCGGCCTATCAGGCTACAGCCAGTGGTCTCATTCGCTTGAACACCATGACCGTACCCGATGGTGGCAAGGATGGTTCCGGTCGTTTGGGTGTGAATCCTACCAAGAACCACATCTTTGTTCCCAACACAGCCTCCAACTCCCTCACCGTCATCAACGGCGCCACCAATCAAATCATCACGATCATCAATTTTGGCTCCGATCTCTTCGGCATCGATGTCAATCCTGTCACCAATCGTGCCTACATTAGTGCTCGTGCCGTGAGTCAGCTCTGGGTGGTTCCCGACTTCTTCTAAACCCAGACTGTGCCGAGCTCTGTCTTTACGACGGAGCTCGGCAGGTTATGGTGTTCTTGTGTAACGTACGGCGCCATGGCCGCATCATAGTTAAAGTGGTTCGCTCTCTTCAATCCTGCGGGGCCTGTTGAGGTCTCGCAGGATTCTTATGCCTGCTTTCTCTAAGTCGACTGCTTGCGCTAAAATGCAATTCAAAGGCTTGTTTTCCACCTAATAAAACCGGCACTAATGGTCGATATCGCCAGAAAAAAGTCCGAATCATCAGAATATAATCGTAGAATGAACATGAAGGAGATACGTAATGAAATTAGCCATTCCTACCGACGATGGTAAAAAGGTTTCTGCCCATTTCGGTGAGGCAAAATTCATGCTTGTGGTGAGTATCGCTGATGGAGAGATCCTTGAGCGCCAATTGAGAGAAGTTGGTGATGACGGTGTTCATGATCACGAACACAACCACCCCCACTCAGGCGATCAACTTCGTCGTCATCGTGCCAAATTCGATGTGATTGCAGACTGTGATATGTTGGTTGCTCGCGGTATGGGCCAGCCTGCTTATGAGCGTTTACAAGAAATGGGCCTTGAGGTGGTAGCTACAGATTTGAAAGAAGTGGAGGAAGTGTTGCAAGCAGCGTTAGAGGGGCACCTCGTTCACAATCCGCGTCGTATCCATAAGGCACATCACTAATGGCCTCTGTCGTCGCAAAGCAGACCACAAGCGAAGCACAGGAGGTAATGCCGCCTTTTTATCGTCGGAACTTTGCCGCCGGCCTAGTTCATGGTGTGTTCTTTCAGGCTTCCGATGCCTTTGCCAGCATTCATACGGTCTTGCCCAGCCTGGTGGCGGTACTTACGCCTTTTGCCGGCTTCGTCGGACTAATGGCCACGCTTCAGGGTTTTAGCCAGGTCATTCCCCAATTTCATACGGCCTACCTCATCGATGGCAAATCCAAGCGAAAGCCCTGGCTTTTGGCCATCATCTCCATCCGCTTCGTTTCTTTGGGAATTTTGGCCTGGCTTATCTTTCAATATGGGGCCAGTCATCCCCAGTTGGTACTGGGAGCACTTATTGGTTTGTTTGGGCTTTTTTCCTTTATTGGCGGTATGGGTACGGTTGTTTATGCTGATATTTTTGCGCGGGCAATCCCCCCTCAGCGGCGGGGACGCTTTGCCGGTTCCAAGCAACTGCTGGGCTATGCCTTAGCGATACTTGCCGGCTATGTCGTGAAGTGGATTCTCGGACAGCCTGAGCGTTTTCCTTTTCCTCTGAACTACGCCATTATTATTGCCTTGAGTGCAATTACTCTGGCTATTGCTCTCATCGGCTTTGCCATGATTCGTGAGCCTGCTGTGCAAGAAAAGCACCTGCATACCAGCTTTACCCAGACCATGCGCGTGGCTCGCAGTTTATTACGAAACAGCAGCAATTTACGCTTATTGCTTTACAATCGCGCCTTCCTCACTCTGGGTTTGACCCTGGCGCCCTTCTTTGTCGTTTATGCCCGAAAGTATCTAGCCGTACCGGCTGCTACGGTTGGTGTTTATTTATCATTGCAAATGGCGGGGGCAGCCGGATCGAACTTGCTGTGGGGTTGGCTATCCGATAGCAAGGGCAATCGTTCTGTGCTTATCGGCACGGCTCTCAGTGGCGCAGCAGCATCGTTGCTGGCTTTGCTTACGCCCACATCTTTACCCTGGCTGTTTGGGGGTGTATTTTTACTATTGGGCATGACACTGAGCGGTATGCGGGTGGGCTATAGCAATTATCTTTGGGAAATGGCGGCCGAAGAAACTAGACCGGTATGTGTTGCCTTGCAGAATACCGTATTGGCTCCCTTGACATTGGCGCCGTTGGCCGTCGGACTCCTGACCAATTGGCTTTCCTATCCCCTTCTCTTTGCCAGCGCCGCCGTCGCCTGGGGGATAACACTGGTTTTGGCGTTTCGCCTGGGCGAGCCTCGTGAGGATGCCTCGGCACGGTGTTGCCTGGGATGACAAGGAGATGGGGAGACAGGGAGAGGGGGTGATGGTGGGGTGTGGTTGAGGCTATTGCAGCAAATGGCTGGTGGGGGCGCAACGGGCGGCGGCGGTGGATTCGATGAGTGCGAATATGGTCATGGTGACGAGGAGCGGGTGAGCAACTTCGCCCGGAGTGCGTTTTTGTGCAGGGTGTTTCTTGCCAATGTACGTTTTGGCAAGACCACGGTCTCGCTGTGAAGTTCCTCACCCCTGCGAGCGCTCATGATGAAAGACGCAGGGAACTCCTTCCCGAACTATTTCCTGAGCGCAGCCGAAGGAGCGGTGTAGCGTACCTCCGCAGTCACCGCACTGCTGGCGTCGGTGGTCAGGCTGGTGGCGTTATGATGGTCGCTGAGCAGGTCGGTGAGACCTCATTGCTGTCACCAGCCTGCACCTGTATGGCAACACGCTGGCCCCAGCCCATACCGGAGCCAATTCCTCACGTCTGGGGCGGGCGTAGATAGCCAGAATATCTAGGGGGCTCATGCCCCGCGAGCGCGGATATCTCAATTCAACACGAATGGACTGACAATTTGGAGCTCCCCCCCAATCACTTGGTTATGCTGCATGTCTTCCGTCAATAGATAATCCGCTCCCACATATAGGGCGCTGGCCACAATGAGACTGTCCCAGAAAGAAAGTTGGTATCGCGTCCGCAGCTCAGATGCTTCCAACAGGATGGATTCATCGAATGCGATGATGGAATAGCGGGCGTAGAAAGAACGCACCAGCTTTTGAATCTCTGCTTCCCCCAAATAGGTCTTTTTGAGGAGATTTACTGTGAGCTCATTCAGTACCTGGGTGCTTATGATAACGTCTGACTGGGTTTCGATAAGGCGAGTGGCGACAGCATGCTTTTCTTTATCTTGCTGGAGAATAAAGGCATACAACCAGATATTTGTATCGATGAAACAGAGGCCGTCAAAGCGTGCGGTCATATATCTCTTCACGCCTGAGAGGTTGGAAATCAGGGATGTGCAAAGGGTGTTTCAGCAGTTGTGCAATGAAATCTTCCTTGTGCTTGCTTGCTTCGGGAAAAATGATGATTTGCACCCGATCGGGCAACTGCTTTTGAAATTGTTTGGGGACGCGTATTATCCCATTTTTGACAGATGCTTTGAATTTGAGAATTTGCATGATGCCTCCTGTGGACAAATCTTTCTGACTATTAGTTTACATGAAAAGCAAGGAACGCACAATGACATTATGGCCGGCGGGTGGTGTTTCAAAATGGGGGCGGCCCCCTTCTATGCTTCCTCCTTCGCTCCGCCCCCACCCCTTCCTTCCTCCGACCCTCACTACGCCCGGTTTCAGGGGAGGGAGTCCTTTCTTGGCGAAGGTTTTTTGTGGGGTAGGATGGCTTCCTCCCGCGAGGCGGCAGCCGAAGCGGGGGGAGGTTGGAGGGGGGCAGGCGCCACCGCCCCGAATCTCATTTTACCCGATTGCCCCCAAATTGAAACGCGCCCGGCAGGAGGTGGTTTGAGCTGTTGTGGCAGATAGCCGGTGGATGCGCAATAGGAGGCGGGGCGGATTAGAGAAGCACTACCGCCCCCCTCTCAGTCTTCCTCCTTGCTTAGGAACCGTTATTTGAGCACTCCTCAATTTGCTCTATATCGATAATTATTCTTGAGCTTGGTAGATATTCAACATGATAGCGCTTCCCGTCTTTGATCTTTTCCACTATCTCAGAGCCAATCTCAAAAATATAATCCCGCTCACCTAATTCGAGATACCAACGAGCAGTATTACCGCTGTGATTTGTCTCTTTTAGAATAATATGCGCTTTTGCCTCAATAATTCTTACTCTTCTATTAATTATATCGCGTGCAATCGGAGTCCCAAGAATCAACGCTCCCACAACAAAAAAAACTCCGGTAATTAAATCTAACAAACTATTGTACTTGGTAACCAGATAACGTTGGAAAAATGATCCTCCTAAGAACAAAGAAAAGACAAGCCAAATTTCTTTTTCCATGAGTTTTCGAGTGAGAATATCCCTGATGTGAAGTTTTCTTTCCACCACATATACAACCTCACGCGTCTCATCACAGTTCATAACCTACCTCGTCAGCTGAAAATAACGTACCGTAGACTGATCCATGGCGAGATCAAATCCGATTCCTGGACTCCACCCTACAGCGGTAGCAGACGGGCCATTGGGATTCATAGGATTATACGCATGAGCATAACTGGTCCCATAAGGACCGTAATGTCCCGTGTAGGAAGTTAGACTATTAAGGCCTCTGGCCAAATTATTGGACGGAAGATGATCATATTCAGAAACGTATACGGTCCCTCCTGCTTTTGCGAAACTTTCTGGTTTGACAAACGCCTTCATCTTGCCGATATCATCCAGATTATCCAACTCGTTAAAAAGTCTCTTCACGGTATTAATCCCTTCTTTAAGCGAAAAGCTTGCTTTTCCACCAGCGATTGCAAATAAATCTACATCATTTGACTCATGATTGAAAATAATTTCAACTCCAAAGGTACCTTTAATCGTGACGAAACCCAACGGTAATTCAACTCCGCCGTCCACTGATACTCCAATTCCATGCGCACTGGGGGGCATCATATTCTTTGCCCCCTCTCTTTCCAACTCATTATAGAATCGAATCAGCTGATCGTAGGTATACTGACTCAGTTCTTCATACGTTAATCCTTTCTCACTGTATTCCTGAGCAAATTTTCGCGCAAATTGCCAGCAATCTACATCATCATCGTCGGGCGTGTCTTCACAATGCCCGCTGGGGTCCGTATACCGCAGCGGATTGTTTCGTGTATACGCGTACCGGTTCAGGCTCTGCGGGGTCACCGGGGTTGGGATGACGGCGGTCGGAGATCAGTAGTCAGCGGTCGGCGAGGGACGCGCGGCAGGCGGGGTTGCCGCGGCTGG
>JAADFV010000116.1 GCA_013152695.1 Chloroflexota bacterium
GGCGAGTGGCTGACTAGCAAGGGTTGGGCAGGCGCCCTTGCTCAGGGAGTGGGGCAGAAACACGGGGTCAGAGCGAGAAAAGCTGGTGGGGTTGACCACAAGCCAATCTCCACCGCAAAGCTCTACCAAGACTGCCAACGACTCTTCGACCACCGTCGTGGCAAGGACAGCAATATGATGGTGGTGCTGCAGGGCATGTTCGTAAACCGCAGCAATACTGGTTCCGGGTAGGATATCGTGAAACTGGTTGAGGGCGAGCAAGCGCCATGCTTCTCGGAGACGTTCGCTTGGATAGGGGAAGCTTGCATCCACCAATGCAGCCCACGTCGCCAAAAATTCGGCGTCATGGAGACGGAACTCATTCTTACGGTTGGCCCGTTTGATACGGGCCTGGCTCGTGTACACCCCGCGATGATATTCGAGATAAAGCTCGCCGTTCCAGACCGGTAGCCGATCTCCCACACGCGCCTCCAGCTTGCGGAAGAAGTCACCGGCACCGCCCATCTGCACACGCGGCAACCCCGGAAATCTGGCCATAAGACGGTTGTTCTCGATCATTTCACGAGTCGGACCGCCGCCGCCATCACCGTGACCATAGGCCATGAGTAGCGGGGGTGTCACACCCGGCGGCCCGGCATCTTTCTGCTGGAAGTTCGTCCAGGTAGCAACAACTTGTTCCGGCGTGGCCCGGGCATTGTAAGTGGCAGCAAAAGCACTGTGAGCGTCTTTTGTCGTGCCAAAATGGGCAAGAATGCGGCTCCCGTCGATACCTTGCCACCAAAAAGCATCATAAGGAAAGCGATTATACTGATTCCAACCCAGCTTGATCGTGAAAAAGTAGTCTAAACCCGCCTCCCTCGCTAACTGCGGCAGGCTCCAGGGAAAGCCAAAAGTGTCGGGCAGCCACAGGACCGGCGACTCAGCCTCAGTCCCAAATTGCCGGCGAAAGTAAGTCCGCCCCAACAATAGCTGTCGCACCAGTGCTTCCGGGCCGGATAAATTGCAGTCGGCCTCCACCCACATGCCCCCCAGAGGCTCCCATTGCCCTACCGCCACACGCTTACGTATTTCCTCGAATAGGACAGGATCATCCTCCCGCACAAACTCGTAAAGCTGTGCCTGGCTTTGGGCAAAAACAAAGTCTGGAAATTGTGTCATTAAGCCGAGAACATTGCGAAAGGTATTCCGGGCCTTCTGTCGACTTTGGCTCACGGGCCACAACCAGGCAATATCGATGTGGGCATGTCCCACGGCAGTGATGTCGACATCCTGCGGTGGACCAGACCGGGTGACATCTGCCTGCAACGCAGCCAGCGCCTGAGGAATGCTGGCATAAAATCCCTCGCCGGGCGCGGCACGAATATCCAGCTTATTGAAAGCCTCGTCTAAGGCTGTGAGGAGATGATGACGGACGGGCTGATCATCGTCAAGGGCATGGATTGCGCCCAGGGCTACACGAGCAAGGGTAATGAATGCGCGCGCCTGCTCATCCACCAAGGCCAGGAAACTCTCGCCCATGAGCAGGGGCTGGCGGGGACGAGCAATGCTGGTAGGGTCGAAGCGAAGGTGCTGGGTGCCGCCTGTCCAGCCCAACAAAGCCAGCTCATGTTCCCCATCGTCCACCAACGCCCCGACCAGCTTTACTTCCCGATGATGTCGATCGACGGCAGCATAGGGGCGCCTGTCGATAAACAGGGTTGCCTCAGGATGCGAAAAGTCCCCGGACTTACCGATATCGACAAGCAAGACTACAGAGTCTTCATCCCGCCAGGAGGGAGGAATCGTAAAGGTCGTCCACAAGAGAAAATGCTGATCGGGTGCAGCCCAGACGCCGCCCGCGGGAATCTCGCGGCCGGCAAAGGCCTCGGGCGGGAGGTTGCGCGACTGATCCAGCGGTTGGTAGTGGAAAAATGGCAACGGTCGGCGTTGCCGATAAACCCAAGACTCAATCAGGGCCAAGCGTTGTTCAAGTTTCGTGATCGTCCAACGAAGTCTGTGGTACATAAATCGGCGTCACGCCTTCGTTACTCAATCGCCGATGGCCAGCGTCGTTTCTGGATCATAAAAGCGCATGGCGTCATGCTTGAAATTGATGTGGATGGTCTCTCCCGGTGCTACTTTGGGCAGAGATGGAGCAATAATCTTGACGATTTTGCCATTTTTCAAGCGAAAAGAGATGATTTGGTGAGAACCCTGAGGCTCGGTCACCAGCACCTGCGTAGAGAATAAGGCATCCTTTTCGTCGACAAGCAAAATAGATTCTGGCCGGATACCGATGATCACTTTTTCCTTGTTATAGCCTGCAAGCAAAGAAGCAATTTGTTTTGTCGGCGTAAAATCGAAATGAGGATTGATTAAGTGTAGTTCACCATTTTTGAAGATATGCTCGGCTTCGAAAAAGTTGGTCGGAGGCATGCCAATGAAGTCGGCGACGAAAATATTCGCACTACGATTGTAGACCTCGTCGGGGGTACCGATCTGTTCAATCTCGCCATCTCGCATGATCACGATGCGGTCGGCCATGCTCATCGCTTCGGATTGATCATGGGTGACAAAGATGGTAGTTGCCGCGGCCTTAGCATGGATTGTCTTGAGCTCGGTACGCATGGCTACCCGTAATTTAGCGTCCAGATTGGAAAGCGGTTCATCCATGAGAAAGACCTTGGGTTCCACGGCAATGGCCCGGGCCACTGCCACGCGTTGGCGCTGTCCCCCCGATAATTGTGAGGGATAGCGCTGCAACAATTCACTGATACTGGTCAGGTCTGCCACATCTTGCACGATCCGTTCGATCTCAGACTTTGACATCTTTTTCAGCTTGAGCGGGTAGGCGATGTTCTCATAGACTGTCATGTGCGGCCAAACGGCGTAATTTTGAAAGACCATGCTGACATTGCGTTTGCGCGGGGGAATATCGGTCACATCGACATCATCGATGAGGATGGTGCCATCTGTAACTTCTTCCAGGCCGGCAATCATGCGCATGGTGGTCGTTTTACCACAACCAGAGGGGCCGAGAAGCACCAGAAATTCTTTGTCATTGACTTCCAGAGACAGGTCTTTGACCGCAACAACCTTTTTACCGAAACGTTTGGTGAGGTGGATAAGCTTAACTGTAGCCATTGTGTACACCTTTAGACGGACATGCCGCCCCACATTTGATGGATGTATTTTCGAAGGAAGAAGGTGAAGAAAACAGCGGGAATCGCCATGGCAATGCCACCGGCGGCGGCAAGGTTTACCTGCCCCGTTGCTCCCAGCAAAGTCTGGTAAACGACCACGGAGAAAGTGGGATGAAATTGAGTAAGGATGATGGCGGCCACGGTTTCATTCCAGGCACCGAGGAAAGTATACATTGCCGAGGCAGCCAGGCCGGGAAAGGCCAGGGGCATCGTAATACGGAGGAATGTTTGCAGCTTTGTTGCACCAAAAATCAGGGCCGCCTCCTCCAGGGAAACAGGAATGCTTAGAAAAATGCTTGCGGTAATCCACACTGTAAGGCCAATAGCACCCACAGAATAGATCAGAGCCAGGCCCAATGGTTGGTCGTACAATCCTATGTTTGCAAGAATGATGACCATGGGAATGGCGATGGCGACGCCGGGAAACATGCGCACAAAGAGTACACTAAATTTCAGGGCATCTCGTCCCTTGAAGAGATAGCGCGCAAAAGCGTAACCGGCCATACCGCCGATAATCAAGGAAATAATGATGGTAATCAAAGCAATTTCTAAGCTGCGAATCAGGGCAGGAACGGCATCACGCGTCACGCTGAAAAAAGATTGGTAATTCGAAACGAGATTGCGGCGCTTACTAAAATATACCGGCTTCCCCGAATTATTGAATCTGTCTATCTGCGCCTGGAGTTCTGCCTCTGTAATTTCGATGCCCAGTTGGGAGTCGAAATATACGCGCATCTTTTCTAGGTCCTGGGTATCGAGTACACTTTGATATTCTCCATCCACACGATCCCAAACACTGACAAGATAACCCCGCTTCCCTTGTTGTAATTCAAATTTCATTGAAAGAGCTGGAGTCATCGGTAGAGGATATTTATATGCCTCGCGGGTGGAGAGAAAGGAAAGTGTAATGATAAAGTACACCGGCATCAGGATGCCGATCACCAGGCCGCTTAAGAGAATGTAAAAAACTGTCAGCCTCGCTGTTTTTTTCAGAGTTCGCTGTTTTCTCTTATCCAGATTCATACATCCTGCTCCTTCTTTTTGAAAGCACCCGAAACATAGAGATAGAAGAAGGCCGCAATCGAAACCAATACGGAAACGATCACAGTGTAGCCTGTCGCCATCTGATAGCTGATATCCAACCCTGGTACTTCTTCATGATAGTACACAATACGCTCCACCAGCACCGGTAAGCGACCGAAGCCCAGAAGCAAGACGACGATCAACCAGATCTGGATCGCAGCAATGAGCCGCAAAATTACGGCCGTCTGAATCGTGGAGCTGAGCATGGGAATGGTGATACGGCGCAGGACAGTCAGCTTGTTACCACCGAAAACATACCCTGCTTCGATGGCTTCTTTTGGTAGATTTTGCAGACCTGCCAAGAGGATAATCATGACCGATGGAATCACCGTCCAGGCATCGACCAGGATAATGACAAGCAGAAGCTGCCATTTTGAAGCATCATAACTACCCAACCAGTATATTTTTTGCCCTTCTGCGAGGATACCAACGTGCATCAACAGGCTATTCAGCCAACCGTGAGGGGTGAGACCTGTCTGCCACATGGCCGCCGCCGCCACGGGCGGTAGTGCCATCGGAATGATGACGAGAAAAAGGAAGTAACTGGAGCCCCAAAATTTACGATTAATCAGCAATGCCAACGCCAAGGCGACAAAGAACTCTAGTGTTACGGAAATAACTACAATGATCGTCGTATTCCAGAACGAATCCCAAAACGTCTCGTCCTGAAATACCATGGCAAAATTGTTCAGGGTGAGGCCATGAGTGACCGGGTCGGTTATGCTTCCGATCACCACATCTACAACTGGTCGAACCCAAAAGAGGATGTAGTAAATAACGACAGGGAGAATGAGGAGGTAAGGAACCAGTTTCTCTGCCCAGTGTTTCGAACGTTTTCTACGCACTGCCGCTGTCATGCGCGCCCCCTATCTTAAAGAGGAATGTGGTAAATAGGGCCGGGTGATAAGCCCGGCCCCGTGTCTATTCTCATTAGCCTGACTTTTCAGCCAGCCTTACTTTAACAGTGCATCCACACAAGCCTGCACTTGATCGGCCCGTTCTTGGGTCATATCCTTGCCGGCGAGAATGGTGTCTTCGAAGGCATCGTCAAAGCATTTTTTGACAGCACCCCAGTCCTGGTAGTTGCCAGCAGGCACACCAGAAACGACACCGTTGTCGAGCACGAGAATGGCCTTTTTGATGACCTCGTCCGTGGGATCAGAGCCAAGATAGTCGATGGCCTCTTTGACCGGGGGAATGAAACCACCCGTACCCTTGGCAATTTTCACCTGGATGGCGGGTCGCGTCAGGTATTCGAGGAAAGCAATGGCAAGATCCTGGTTGGGAGCCCCTGTCATAATGGCATAACCGCTGACACCGGCGATGCTGCCAATACCCTTGGGTCCAGATGGTGCCGGGCCCAGCGTAAATTGGGTCTCGTTGGAGGAGTAGACCTGTCCAGCACGAGCGTTGTGGAATACCGTCAACCAGGCTTCCTCGCGCATCATCGGATCTACACAATTGTCGACGTTCAGGACGGTGGGAATAAAGCCGTGCGCTTTGCCGATCTTCTCCCAGATTTTCCATCCGGCCATTGCACCTTCAGAATTAGCATCAGGGAAGCCAGCACCAAAGGAAAGCGCCTCGCCACCAAACATGTAAATCCACGATTTCATGGGGATGCCCGTGACACAGACTTTGCCTTCACCCTCCCCTTCAGCGATGTTGACAGCCCACTGGGCGTATTGCTCCCAGGTTAGAGTATCGATATCGGCACCCTCGGGCATGTATGGCAGAGCTTTGTTGTTCGCCAGGGTTAAATAAACATCAGCGCCAACAGGAAGGAAGTACTGTTTGCCATCCCTGGTCGTATCCTGATTGAAAGTATCCATAAAGTGCCGATCCGTCCACTTCTCCACCTCAGGCGTCAAGTCCTCAACCCAACCGTTGTCGATCCACTCGGGCATTCGGCTGTTATGAGCAACGACGATGTCGGTAGTGACGTGGCCAGTTTCTTGCTGCACCTTTGCCCGATCCAGCAGGGTCTGATCATCGATGATCTGGAAGTTCACAGTAGCATTGTTTTCTTTCTCCCAGGGTTTGATGATCTCGTTGATAAAGAATTCCTGCTCTCGAGGAGGACTGAACAGGCGAGACGAGAAGACCAGAGTCCTGGAGGGTACTTCAACCTGTTTCTCGACGACGACAGTCTCTTTAACGACTTTTTCCACTACTTGAGGCGTCGGCTGAGCGCAAGCAGCAAGCGAAACAGCTACCAGGGCGATCAGAACGGCAAAAAATAGTATTCTTTTCATGACAAACACTCCTGTATTTGGATGATGTAGATCAGTTTTGTAACATGGAACTGAAATGATGTGGTTTTTCTTCAGGAATCCTGTATACGGCACCTCCTTTGCGGGGAAAATAGAGCATGAACTAAGTCATGCAGAACCGATTCAAGCAGTTCTACTCCCTGTGGCATTACCATGAGAGTAGAAGCAAAATGTCATCTCGTTGCAAGGTCACTCTTTTGCCAAAAAATCCTGAAGTCTTGACCGGACGTGCTTCCCTGTAGAGGTTTGCGCGTCTGTAAAATAAGATAGACAGTATTTTGTACCGTCAGTCACCGCATACAATGCTGTTTCCCATCCTTCCTGGAAACTCTTGTTTCCTTCCCATTCATGAGCGTATGTGTCGGACCCGCGCGCGCATCTTTTATCATCGAATCCTCTCTCTCTGACAATATT
>JAADFV010000117.1 GCA_013152695.1 Chloroflexota bacterium
CAGAGCAACCAGGATTCGATGGACAACAGGGAGCAGCGGCCAAGGTGCCTGGTATTGCGCCGCATCACGGATGCGGCTGACGCCCGGTACGGGATGGCAGGGCGATCGTCGGTGGTGGGAGGTCTCCCCCGCGTCCACCGCATCCGTGATGTGATGCCTCCTGGCAAACTCGCCCGATCACGGATCGGGCTAACGCCCCACCGCCTATGCCACACCCGCGTTCATCGCATCCGTGATGCGGTGAACCACAACCCACACACACCCTCCCCACCCCCAAGCCCCGCGGCGCAAGTTGCATCCCTGGCAGACGTGTGCTACAATGCCTCAACTGAACCCGCCCGAGGCAACGTAGCCGCACTCTGGCGGGTTTTTTATGGAGATTTTTATGTCCTTACGCCGTCTTCCCGGTCTCATCGATCCTCATGTTCACCTGCGTGATCCCGGACTTACACACAAGGAGGATCTTTTCACCGGAACCTGCGCCGCTGTGGCTGGCGGCTTTACCACCGTGTTGGATATGCCCAACACCCGACCGCCAGTCGCAACCCCGGCCAGACTTCAAGCCAAAATCCGACGAGCAGCAACACAAGTTGTCTGTGACGTCGGATTTTTTCTTGCCGCCACAAACGATACCTCGCCCGGAATTACTGCCCAGGCAGCAGCACAGGCCGTCGCTCTCAAAATCTACGTCTCCGAGACATTTGGCAGCCTGCGCATTGACAACCTCCAGACCCTCGCTCAGTTCTTTGCCACCTGGCCTGGCCCCGGCCCCATCGCCGTCCATGCCGAAGACATGATGCTTGCCACCTGCATCACACTTGCCGATCTCTATCATCAACCCTTGCATGTCGTCCATGTCAGTCTCAAGAGCGAGATCGAGCTCATACGCAAGGCCAAGGAGCAGGGTAAAGCAGTTACCTGCGAGGTCACACCCCACCATCTCTTTCTCACTGACAGCGATGCCCGCCGTCTCGGCGCTCACGGTGATATGCGCCCTCGCCTGGCCACCGAAACCGACCGCCAGGCCCTGTGGGATAACATCGAGATCATCGATTGTATCGCTACCGACCACGCCCCTCATACAGCCACAGAAAAAGATAGTGACAAGCCGCCTCCTGGTGTGCCCGGCCTGGAAACGGCCCTCCCCCTCATGTTGGGGGCGGTAGCAGAAGGTCGGCTGAGCTTCGATGATCTCATCGCCAAAATGCACACAAACCCCGCCCGTATCTTCCATCTTCCCCCCCAGCCTGATACCTACATCGAAATCGATGCTGATGCCCGTTACGACTTTCCCCAGCAGGGATGGCAGACCAAGGCCGGGTGGAGTCCCTTTGCGGGGATGCCAGCCCGCGGGCGGGTCCTACGGGTAGTTTTGCGCGGCCAAGAAATCTTTCGTGATGGCCAAATTATAGCTCCACCTGGCAGTGGTCATGTTATCCATCCTTTGTCCTGATCCCTCCTCATTCCATTCACTTTAAGGAGAAGCATTATCATGCACGCAAATGGCAAATCGCAAACCATGAATCTTACTCAACCGGCTGACCATGCCAATAATGGCTTTTATGGTCAAGACATTCTCTCGGTGCGCCAATTTAGCCCCGACAACCTATCCTACATTTTCGGCGTTGCTGATGAAATGCGTACTTTGGTCAAACGCTTTGGCTCCGCCGACCTCCTCAGCGGCCACGTCCTCGCCAATCTCTTCTACGAGCCCAGTACCCGCACCGCTTCTTCCTTTATGGCGGCAATGATGCGCCTGGGTGGCCGTGTCATTCCCATCAACGAAGTCCATTACTCCTCTGTTTCCAAAGGCGAGTCGCTCCCCGATACCATCCGCACCCTCGAAGCCTACGCCGACATCATCGTTCTGCGCCATCCCGAAGTGGGCGCAGCGCAAATTGCTGCCGACTACGCTTCGAAACCGATCATCAACGCCGGCGATGGCATCGGCGAACACCCCACCCAAGCTCTCCTCGACCTTTATACCATTCAGCAGGAGCTTGGTAAGCTGGATGGGGTGAAGATTGCCATGGTCGGTGATCTGAAATATGGTCGCACCGTGCATAGCCTTACCAAATTACTCAGCCGCTACAACGTCGATTTTTACTTTGTCTCACCGGAAATCCTACGCATGCCCGCGGATCTCGTCTCAGAGGTGAAAGCACGTGGTCGTAATGCCGAAGAAGTGCAGGATGTGCACAAAGTCATCAATCAAGTCGATGTCCTCTATGTGACACGCGTACAAAAAGAGCGATTCACCGACCTTGCTGTTTACGACCAGGTCAAGGATCACTATGTCGTGGATACGGAACTGATGGCAGCCGCCAAGCCGGACATGGTGATCATGCACCCCTTGCCGCGAGTGGGCGAAATCTCCTATGCTGTAGACAAAGACCCTCGTGCCGCCTACTTCCGCCAGGTCGAAAACGGCATGTTTATTCGTATGGCTCTGCTGGCAGCTGTGCTCGGAAAGGCCTAAACGGGTCGAAAAAACCCTTATTGCGTTCAGACGAAAAAGCCGTTAAAATCAGGTAGATTCAGACAAAGCTTCTCGTGCTCTTCTTGGCCCGCATGAAGCCAAACGAGCCATTCCAAATATCCCAAACACAACTATGTGCTCAACTCGAGTACGTAGCACACATTTTCCTTTAGAGAGGACAAAATGACCACAAAAAAGAAAACATTAGCTGTTCTCACAGGGGGTGGCGATGTTCCTGGCCTCAACCCCACGATCAAACAAGTCGTCAATCGCGCCGTCGACGAAGGCTGGCGAGTATTGGGATTCCGACGCGGTTGGGCCGGCCCCTTGTACTATAACCACGACGACCCCGAGAGCTGGGGAAAGTGGGTGATTGAGCTCGATAAACAGATCGTACGCACAATCGATCGCTACGGTGGAACCTTCCTCCATACCTCCCGAACCCGACCCAGCCACCACAAAATCGAAGATATTCCCGATTTCCTCAACCCTGAGGACTATCCTCCCGCCGAAAAGGGCCGTCTTGATCTTACGGCAAAAGTACTCGAAACCCTTAACCAGCTCAACATCGATGTCCTCATCCCCATCGGTGGCGATGACACCCTCAGCTATGGCGCCCGCCTCCACAATGAGGGCTTCCCCGTGGTCTCCATCCCTAAGACCATGGACAACGATGTTTTCGGCACCGACTACTGCATCGGCTTCAGTACCGCCGTCACCCGTTCCGTCGAACTGATTACCAATCTACGTACCGCTGTAGGTTCGCACGAACGCATCGGCGTCGTCGAGCTGTTTGGCCGTAATTCAGGCGAAACATCGTTAATCAGTGCCTATTGCGCTCAGGTTGATCGCGCCATTATCTCCGAAGTCCCCTTCGACATCCACAAGCTTTCGGAGCTGCTCCTCAAAGACAAGGCGCGTAACCCCAGCAATTATGCCATTATGACCATTTCTGAAGGCGCCACGATGATCGATGGTGAAATTGTCGAGCAAGGCGAAGAAGACGCGTATGGCCACAAAAAGCTGGGAGGTATTGGACATATCACGGCGCAAATGATCAAAGAAATTACAGGACAAAATATCATTTATCAGCAGCTTGCCTATCTCATGCGCTCGGGGGCACCCGATGCCCTGGACCGCATCGTCGCCGCCAACTACGGCTCCATGGCCGTCGATCTGGCCACGCGCGGCATTACGGGACGCATGGTAGCTCTGCGCGAAGGGCGCTATACCCATGTTGCCGCCGACTACACCACGCGCGGAGTCAAGCGGGTCGATGTCGATGAATTCTACGACGTCGACAAGTATCGCCCCAAGGTCGCGCACGTCCAAGGCAAACCAATGTTCCTGTATTAAGCGACGCCCTCCTCAACCGACCATTTCCTCTACGATTATACCGCAAGGGCGCACACGCGTGCGCCCTTTTGCCTGCCAATCATGACTACAAACCGCTTTCTCGCCAAACTGGACGCCCTTTTCGCGGATGGCCGTGCCCCCCTTTGTGTGGGCCTTGATCCCCACCCGGCCCGTATGCCCGCCCGCTACCCCGATTTGTTATCCTGGAACCTCGACATCATTTCTGCCACCCGGCACCTCGCCGCCTGCTACAAGCCCAACATTGCCTTTTACGAGGCGCAAGGCCTGGCCGGATACGAACTCTTGCACCGCACCCTGAAGGCAATTCCTGCGGAAATACCGGTGCTGCTCGATGCCAAGCGAGGCGATATCGGTTCTACGGCCCAGGCCTATGCGCAGGCCTGTTTCGAGATGTGGGATGTCGATGCCGTCACCCTCAGCCCCTACCTGGGTGGCGACAGCATTCGCCCCTTTACCGCCTATCAAGACCGCTATAGCTTTGTCCTCTGCCACACCTCTAACCCCAGCGCCGGCGAACTGCAACAGGCGCAGATGCGAGGAAAACCCCTCTACCAAGCACTGGTAGAGCTGGGATCAAGCTGGGGAAAGGGGAATCTTGGCTGGGTGGTGGGCGCCACTTATCCCCAAGCCCTGGCCCAGGTGCGCGCCCTCGATCCCTATGCCTGGCTCTTGGCGCCAGGTGTGGGTGCGCAAGGGGGGGATATCCAGGCAACTCTTGCGGCGGGCCTGCGCAAAGATGGCCGGGGCGTGCTCATCAACGTGTCCCGCGGGATTGCCACAGCTGAAGATCCTCAACAAGCGGCCCAGGCTTATGCGCGACAGATGCTAATCCCCGCCCCTACCTCCTCCCCCGACGCCCTCTCCCCCCGCCTGCGCACCCTTGTCCTCAAGTTGTTCGATCTAGACTGCATCCGTTTTGGCGAATTCACCCTGGCTTCGGGCCTCTCATCGCCTGTTTACATCGATCTACGCCTGCTCAGCGGAGACCCGGCCACACTGGCCTTGGCGGCTCAGGTCTATGCCGACCTGATTTCCGGCCTCGAGGCCGAACGCCTGGCTGGCGTACCCTACGCCGCTCTTCCCATTGCCACAGCCCTCAGCCTGGAAACCCGACTCCCCCTCATCTACCCGCGCAAAGAAGCCAAGCATCACGGCCGGGGCCAGATGATCGAAGGCGGCTACACAGCGGGAGACCGGGTCATCGTCATCGAAGATCTGGTGACCACCGCTGGCAGCCTCATCCGTAGCATCGAAACTTTGCGCGCGGCAGGACTACAAATCCAACACGCGGCCGTGCTCATCGACCGCGAACAGGGCGGCCCTGAAAACTTGGCCCAGGCTGGCGTGCAGCTCCATGCCGCCCTTACCTTTAGCCAGATTCTCGACATTCTCCACCAAAACCAACGCATCAGTGCGGCGCAGGTGGCGACGGTACGACGCTATCTGGCCGAGTGAGTATGCCATGACTCTCCTCACCACCTCATTTCTCCATACCACCCTGGCATCACCCCTGGTTCTAGCCTCGGGCATTTGGGGTGTCAAGCCGAGCTTGCTGTTGAGGGCCGCTGAGGCCGGCTGCGGCGCTGTGACGACCAAGAGTGCCGGACCTCGTCCCAGGCGAGGCCACGTCAACCCTACCTGCCTCGACTGGGGGCACGGCCTCATCAATGCCATTGGTCTCCCCAACCCTGGCGCCGCCCAAGAAGTGGCAATGATTCGCGAAGTCAAGGCCGCTCTGGTTGGAGAACAGGTGGCGGTCATTGCCAGCTTCTTCGCGGATACGGCCGCGGGTTTCGGCGAGGTGGCGCGCACACTGGCCGCGGCCCAACCCGATTTTCTGGAAGCCAATATCTCCTGCCCCAATGTCCACGACGACTTTGGCGAGCCTTTCGCTGCCCATGCCGAGAGCGCGGCCGCGGTTGTTACAGCCGTAAAACAGGCCGTTCCGGATATTCCCTTGATCGTCAAGCTGGCTCCCAACGTGCCCAATATCGGACGCATCGCGCAGGCCGTGGTCGCGGCCGGTGCTGAGGCCATCTGCGCCATCAACACCATGCCAGGCATGGTGATCGACATCGAGAGCGGCATGCCGATCTTGCAGAACCGTAGTGGCGGCCTCTCGGGACCGGCTTTGCACCCCATTGCCCTCAATTGTGTTTACAATATCCACAAAGCGGTGCCGCAGACACCGATTATCGGCACTGGGGGTGTCAGTAATGGCGCCGAAGCCATCGCCATGCTCATGGCCGGAGCCACGTTGGTGGGGGTGGGTTCAGCGGTGCACTATCGCGGCCCCGAAGCCTTCACCCTGATCAGACAGGAGATGGAAGCCTGGCTGAGCGAACATGGCTACACAAATTGTGAGGCCATTCGCGGGATGGCCCATCATGAACCCAGCTATCCCACTTCTCCCTCCCCACCACCCATTCCCCACATCCTCTAACGTTATGTCGAATGATTCTGCTTTGCAGCTCCCGCAAGTGGCCCACCTACGCCAAATTCTTGATGAAAACGAACGTACTAAGACCTTCATCTTTAGTGTAAGTTGGGAGGCAGAGCCGGGGCAGTTTCTCATGGCCTGGCTCCCCCGCTTTGACGAAAAGCCTTTTAGCCTTGTCGACGATCATCCCCTGACAATTACCGTGGCACGGGTCGGCCCCTTCAGCGAGTACCTGCACCACATGCAGATTGGAGAATGCGTGTGGTTGCGAGGACCATTCGGGCACGGTTTCGAGATCAGAGGAGAGCACTTGTTAGTGGTCGGGGGTGGTTATGGCATCGCCCCTCTCAGTTTTCTCACCCAGCGGGCGCGGCAGGCCGGGAAAGAGGTCTCTGCGATCGTGGGGGCACGTAGCGAGAAGGAACTTTTTTTCTTGAACCGACTGCGCCGGGAGGGGGCGCGTGTCATGGTGGCGACCGAGGATGGTAGTGCCAGCGAGAAAGGCCTGGTCACAGACCTGATGGCGCCATTTTTGCAGCAGAGCAAGGTAGATGGAGTCTTTGCCTGCGGCCCCGGCGCTATGCTCGAAGCCGTAGCTGCATTGGCACAGAAGCA
>JAADFV010000118.1 GCA_013152695.1 Chloroflexota bacterium
CACCGCTAGCCTGGAGTTTAACAGTGATGCTGTCATCTTCCACATACAAAGTGTCCTCCATCTTTCTATCTTTAATACTGATTCTGTCTATAACTTCGGCTATACCATTTCCACGCCGTCTTTGCTAGAAGGACAAAAGGTCACTGACGGCGCTTATGTCCTCTCCGGCCAGCTTTCTGGACTCAGTGTAGACATGGCTGGCATTGTCCTTAATCTCACGGAATTGCACTTGAGTAAATACGGCTTCAGCGTTACTGAGGCGCAGTTGCAGCTACCCGATATTCTGGGGGGAACACTCACGCTGGAGAATGTACATATCGGGCCCAGTGAGATCACCTTCGACGATGGGGAACTGCTGGTCAATCCACCTGATATCGATTTTGGCGGCGGCAGCAATAGCGCCATCAAACTACGAGATATCACTTTGCGTTGGCGCTGGCAAAACCAGAATCTCACTTTCTTGGGCACAGCCGAGCTGGTATTGAATCTGCCCGATAATGCCAACCACCCAGCCATGTCCATCACCTTTGTCCTGGATGAGCAACAACGCCTTTCGGCGGAGCTTGACGATATCTCCCTGAACATTGCCGGCGCCACCTTGGCTCTCAGCGAAGTCAGCCTTAGCGATGATGGACTCGGTGCAGCCCAAGCCACTCTCAGCCTGCCTAGCCAATTCGGTTCCTCCAGTATCACACTGTCCAATGTCCGCATCGGTGGCAATGGGCTCGAGTTCGAAACCACGACCCTACAGCTGGCTGATATCACCTTTGGTGGCGGTCCTTCCAGCGCCCTCAGACTTACCGACATCACCATGACTCTAGAGGTAGTCAGTGGGCAAAGCCAGACCCTCATGACTGCTGCCATCAATCCTACGGCCTTACCTCCTCGTTACCAGTTCAGCGGCCAGGCGACCTTGGTCTTAGATCTCCTGGACGGAAACCCACCCTCGCAAACGATAAGCTTGATATTCAAGAACGGTAATTTGCAAGGTACCATCTCCCAGCTCGACATTCCCTTCCTCGGCGAAACTCTACAGCTCAACGATGTCACTTTGAGCAACCAGGGTTTGCTTGCCGCACAAACGATCTTCCAACTGCCAGAGAGCATTGGTGGCAGCATCACCTTCAACCAGGTACGCATCAGTGCCGGTGGCCTCGATATCGATGCTGTGGGCATACAAGCGCCCGATATCACCTTTGGCGGCGATGGTTCCGTCATCAAAATTGCTCACCCCACCATCGAACTGGGCACCATGCACTATTTTGGCTCGACCATCCTGCATTACCGGCTTCTCCTCAGCGGCATATTGAGCATCAATGTGCCCGGCCTCCAGGTTGCACCCACACCCGTCACACTGCACATCAGAGAAAATGGCGATCTCGGTGGTTTTCTCGATACCCTCGATATGACTATCCTGGGCATGCCCATGCACATGGAGGGGATAGCTTTCAACAACAACGGCCTTACCTCAATATTCACCACCATCACCCTTCCCCCCGAACTCGAGGAAGTGACACTCGAATTGTGGCTTGTCAGCATCAGCAATGAGGGCATCTCGATGAGCGATATGGCTCTCAGCCTTGGCGGACAAATCACTTTGCTAGATGGAGAGCATGTCAATCTTAGTCTGAACAACACATTGTTCGAACTCTCCACCAACGCCCAGATGAGTGCCTCCCGTCCCCGCGGTTTGGCCATGCTAAGCCCGCACACCCCGCAAAGTCTGAGCATGCAACTCACGGCCGAAATGGTCCTGGACATCGATGCCGTCGATCAGATTACGGCCGATGTTCGCATCCGCTTTAGCGAGGATGGAAGTATGGAGTTCGAAGTCCTCGGCGCTTCCCTCGAATTACAACTCTTATCGACCGTTACACTGAGTTTGCAGCAAGTAAGCTGGCAGAATGGCGGTCTCCATGCCGGTGAAGCCACCTTGCAATTCTCGCAGGAGGTGGATAATGCTTCCGTCACCCTGTTCGATGTCGTCATCGATGAGAATGGCCTCTCTCTCGAGGGTGGCGGCATTTCTCTGCCCGATTTTCGGCTTGGCGGCGAGGATGCCGGCTTCCTATTCACAGGTGCACCGCCCAACGCCCATCCCCAGGCCACTCTCGAACGATGGGAAACCGATGGGATATCCAATTACCGCTTTACCATCGAAGGACGTTTAGAAATCGATTTTCCGGGCGGCGAAGGCAGTGCTACCGGGGTTTTGAAACTCTATGGGAGTCACCTCAGGGCCGAATTGACAGGGATGAGTATCTCTGTGGCCGGGCTCTCCCTTAGTGCCGAAGACGTGTCCATCACGGGCAGCGAACTTTATGCTTATAATGCCACCATTTCTGTGCCTTTTGACTTCGGCGGTGGACATGCCACCCTCTACGGCCTGCGCATCTCTCCCGACGGCATAAGCATCGAGGGAGGGGATTTTGCCCTGCCCGATATCGAAGCCGGTGGTTTCCGCCTGGGGAGTTTGCGAGGTTATCTACGGCCCATCCCCGGTGGCTACGAGATCGGGGCCCAGGGCTACTTCTCATTGCCCAATATTTCGGGGGCAGGAGGTTGCGAGGGCATCGAAGTAGGCCTGATCATCGGCGTCGATGCCATGAATCAAACCGTCGTTACCATCACACCCCTGGAGAAAACCCCGCCCATTCCTGCCCTGCGCAACATCCCTAGCTCCCCTGATGCCCCCACCGGTGTGTATCTCAAAGAAGTCTCCCTCGCCCTCACCTGTACGATCCCTATCGGCAATACCGGTTTCAACCTTACCAGAGTCTCGGGCACTCTCACCCTCAACGCCAACAGCACCCATGTCGAGCTCACCGTCTCCGTGGCCTCGGCCATAACCCTGCCTGGGGTGGGCCCGGCGGCACGCCTCGATGGTTACGCTAGCCTGGATACCAGTCCTTTCAACATACTCCTTGGTGGCGCCCTTTACCTCTTCGAAATCCAGATGGCCAACGGCGAAATTAGCATTTGGGATAGCGGCGCCCGTGTCACCGCCCAGGTTGATTTCTCCATCCTCCACGGCGAGGCTGAGATCGCGGTCTGGGCCGATCCTATTGTCCACTTTGCAGGCCGGGCCACAGTAAGTATGCGTATCAAGAAAGGGCAAATATGGAGCCCACCCTGGCCGATTCCTGACCTACCGCCTTGGAACATAGAGTTGTTCAGCATCACCCTTGAAGTGGGTGAATTCACCAATGGCGCCTGGGGCTTCAAGGGAGAATTGAACATTCTTGATGGCTTGATCATCATCGGTATCTACGTCGACACGTTTGGTAACATCGATTTTGGTGATGTCTCCAGCTATCGACTCCTGGAACCGCCCCACTTCCAGGCCCTACACCGGCAGTGGCTTCAGGCCAAACAGGAACAAAGGCTGGATGATGGCTATCTGCGGCAAGGAGACGTGCGTTACAGCCCCGCCGACACCCAAATCGACGTTACCGTACCCCATCAGGCCGACGTCATTTTCACCGTAGGACGCACCGGTGATACCCCGGCCCTCACCTTACTCTCCCCCGACGGTATCCTCATCACACCCGACAATCTGCCAGACAACGTCAGCTACATGGAATTCGACGAAGAGGGAATCGATGGCCATCCCCCCACAAGCAAAGTTCTATATTCTGTCAAGGGAGCGCAGGCAGGCACATGGCTAGCCATCCTAACCGGCGATGCCAGTGAGTACGATTATGGCTTTGCCGCCTTCGGCCCCGCCCCCACCCCCACTTTCAGCGACCTGGCCCTGAACGACCTGGGAGACAACCAGGCGCAGCTCTCCTGGCGGCTCGATGCCTTCGCCAAGGATGTCACCATCTCCGCCTTCGCCAATGCCGACGCCATCACCGTCACCCTGCCTATCAGCGGCACGGACGAGAGTGTTACCGTACCGTACTACGTGGGCCAGCGCCTCATGCAGCAAGAACAGACGGCTGATGATGACGAACTCAAGCAGATCACTCTGGACCTCAGTTCGTTGCCTGGGGGCGAGTATCACATCTGGATCGAAGCGGATGACGGCAACAGCGCCCCTGTGCGCCATTACCTCGATGGCGTCGTCACCGTGTCTCATACGTGGCAAACGACCTGGCAGGTTCAGCCCGAAGTGAGCAGCCGCTATCGCCAGGTGCACCTCAGCTGGCAGCCTCACCCCAACCCTGATGTCGACAGCTACACCGTGCACTACGGCCGCACACCGGCAGCAGCAGAAGGCTCGGTCGATGTGGGAGCATTGACCACAGCCACGCTCAACGCCCTGGATGCCGGCGCCACCTACACCGTGATCGTCGAAGCTCGGGATGAGGATAGCGGTCGGGTTTCACGCTCCCAAGCCTTCACCATCCAACCCCTGGCAGCTCCCTTCACCCTGACAGCAAACCCCCTCGACTTTAGCGCTGTCGGTGGCCAATCCGTGACTACCCAACTACATCTCAGCACCGATCTCGATCCTTATCCTGCCATCGTCTCCCTCTCCGCTACGTCCCCCAACTTTGACGTGCAATTCAGCCGCCAAGCAATTACTCCCACCTTGACGGGAGTCAGCAGTCAAATCACAATCACGCCAACTCGCCGACTGCCCTCAGGACCCTACACCCTACCTTTGATTGCCAGTGGCGGTGGTGTCACCCGCACTCTCACACTTAGTCTGCAGGTGCAACAGCCAGGTTTGGCCCTCAGTGCCGACCCCGATCCTGTGATTCTAGCCAGCGGAGAAAGCCGCAACATACAGATTGCAGTTTCTTCTCTTCACGGCAGCCAGGATGAAGCCTACCTGGCCCTGAAAACCTCACCCCCCGGTCTGCAAGTCAGTCTAGATCAAACTCGCGTACAGCCGGGCACAACGGTCACCCTGACCATGACCGACACTCAGGCTCTGGCCCCCGGCGAGCACGCCCTGGTATTGCAAGCGGTGACGCCCTACCAGACCGCCTTCTACACCGCCACCGTTCAGGCCATCAAGGGGGGCTACGGCATCGAGGCCTTGCCGGATTCGCACATGGCAGCGCGAGAGCAGGTGGTTGCCTACGCCCTCACCCTGAACCGCTATGACGGTGATAATGCTCCCGTGACCTTGACCTTGGCGGAAGGAGCGGCGCCCCCCCAAACTCAGGCTGGCTTCAGCCCCATCCCTGCCTCCATCCTCCCTCCCGACCTACTCTCGCAAATCACCCTCAATCCTGGTGAAAGCACCTATCTCTTGGTGCGACCGGGCGCGCTCGCCCCTCTCGGTAGCCACACCCTGTTGATCACCACCAGCAGCACCACCGGCGATCCCGCCCCCGTCGCCCTCACTCTCACCATCCTCGAAGCCGAACCACAGACGATCTACTTCCCCCTCGTGCAACGTTGACAACAGTTAAGGTGTGCTCACGCATTTAATGAGACGAGCTATGCTCGCCTGGAGGCAGACCACCCGCAGGGCTAAAGCTCGGTTCACGGCGACGGGTGCGCATCCCCCGCCGCACACGTCGCCGTTCGAGTTGCCGCGTGGCAAGACCCGGCATGGCACGGGAGGCTTAGGAAGGATTTCTTCACCCCTGCGAGGTAGGGGATGTGGTTTTCGCAGGGGTGAGGAATTTCCCGGCGATAGGTACAGGTGAAAAACAGGTACATCGTAAAACTGACCGTTACTACAAAGCAATCTTGCTGAAATTGCTCGCCCGCTTGCCATGACTTCTTCATTGTTGCTTATTGCAGTTGAATACCCCCTTCGAGGTCACAGATTTTAAGCTGCGGATTACAATGGAGACTGTATCCGTTTAGTCAGTGGTGCATGAAAATTTCGCTGATTAAAGTGTGTCGCACCTCGGCAGGTGCGACACACTTTGTCCGCGCCAACTAAATTGATACAGTGTCATTACAACGATTGGGTCTTGACAACTGTTTTTTCTTGTTGTATACTGGGAACGTTCCCACGTTCTCTTTTCAATCATCATGAAACGATCGCCAACTATTATCGATGTGGCCCGGGCCGCGGGCGTCTCCAAAAGCACAGTCTCACGTGTCATTGCCGACGATGGGCAGGGGGTGAGTGAAAGTACGCAGGAGCGCGTCCTTGAGGCCATCGAGAAACTGGGTTACGTTCCCAATGCCATCGCCAGCAGCATGCGCACTACCCGCACCAACATCATCATGCTGGCCATTCCCGACATCACCAACCCTTACTGGCCCGAGGTGGCGCGGGGCGTACAGGATGTCATGGACGAAGAAGGCTACGCCGTGGTCTTCGCCAATAGTGATTGGGATGGAGCCCGAGAGCGAACCTACCTGGATATGGCCCGGCGCAATCGCTTTGATGGTATTCTCATCAACCCGGTACAAATTAGTCGGCAGGCGCTGCAAGAGACGGGAATTCCCATGGTCATCTTGGGTACGCGTGGGGCCTATGGCGCCTTCGACCGCGTGGGAGCAGACAGTTACGCCGGTATTCACATGGCAACCACCCATCTCATCGCGCTGGGACACCAGCATATCGGTCTGATTTTGGGTGAACGACAAAGTAATTCACGCGATAACCGTCTCGCCGGATATCAGGACGCTCTCCAGGCAGCGGGTTTGCCTTTGCGTGATAGTCTCGTCACCCAGGTACCTTTCATGCGCCAAGGGGGCAAAACCGCCTTTCTGGAGCTCCGCCAGCTACCTGACCCACCCACGGCCATTGTCTGCGCCAACGACATCATCGCCATCGGCGCACTCCAGGCGGCCCATGAGCTGGGGATCGCTGTCCCCGAGACTGTCTCCATTGTTGGGTTGGACGATATCGATGCTGCCGTTACCACGTCCCCACCCCTGACCACCGTTAGCAAACCCAAATATGACATCGGCCGCCAGGCCGCCAGCTTTCTCTTGGAACGCATTCGCGGTGATGCCCCGAAAGTACCGCGCCAACTGGTGTTTGCCGGTGAATTGAAAGTTCGAGGTACGACTGCGCCCCCACCATCATCAGACTGATCGTTTTTACTGATCTTTTTTTCGCCTACGCCGGGAACGTTCCCGTTCTTATTATCGCTTCTTCTTCCCTTAAAGGATAGCCACTATGCTCACACGCCAAGACCTCATCGCCCAACCAGCCCTTCGCACTGACAAAAGCATCGGTGCTCTCGTTGGTCTCGCCGTTGGTGACGCCCTCGGGGATCTGGGGCGCAGCCAGGAGCATCGCGCCCGTTACGGCCTCGCCACCGAACTAACATCCGAAGCCAAGAGCACGGATGATACCGAATTCGCCCTCCTCACCGCCCGTATGTTGCTCGACTGCGAAGGTCAGCTCACCCCCGAGGCTGTGGTGCAGGCCTGGCAGACCTACATTTTAGACCAGGGTGGTGTCTTCGAGCGGGGAGGTCGTCCTTTGTATGGGGCTGTTGCCAATCTGCGCCGGGGCATGAAGCCACCGCTCTCGGGGCTGGACAATGTGGGCAATGACGATGACGGCGCCGCCATGCGTATCACCTCGGTTGGCATCATCTGCGCGGGCGACCCAGAGCGGGCCGCAGAAATGGCTGAGATCGAGGCTCAGATCAGCCATGCTCGCGACGGTATCTGGGCGGCGCAGGCCGTTGCCGCCAGCATTGCTGTGGCCATGGTCGATGGCAGCCCCAAACAAATTCTGCAGGCCGGTTGGGACAGAATCCCGGAGGATAGCTGGTTGGGACGAGCCATGCTCCGCGCCATGGATATTTGCGAGCGCGCCAATGGCATTGTGGATGCCTGGAGAGCCCTTCATGACGATCTGTGGACGCCCACCCACGCCACCGCGGCCGAAGCCATCCCCCAGGCTTATGCCATCTTTCGCCTTACCAATGGCGATTTCAGGCAGGGGCTTCTGTGGGCCTGCAATTTCGGCCGAGATGCAGATACCATCGCCTCTGTGGTAGGTGCTCTGTCCGGAGCCAGGCACGGCGTCGGGGTCATCCCCCCTGCCTGGGTTGAAACTGTGCGTAAGCCGAGTGCCGTAGCGCTCAAATTTACGGCCAATGAGGATATTCCTACTCTTGCCCGGCAACTAGCCGAGCTGATCCGCTAGGAGAGTGGAGATCAATGATCGGGAGATGACAGCGATCTTTGATCTCCAGCTTCCTATCTTTCCAGTTGCAAAAGCCAGGAGGGAAGATATGAAACCATAAGAACCAACGATGTCGATAAAATCTATCCACAACTATCGCTACCTTTTCATCTTGGAGGAGTAAAATGCCTAGGAAAAAATGGGTCATCCAAAGTTTAGTCTTACTGTTGATCGTCCTCATAACAGTTCAGTGTGCTGCACCTGCTGCACCCCAACCGGCCGCTACCGAAGCTCCCCAGGCCGCACCCGCTGAGACCGAAGCCAAGGCGCCAGAACCGGTTACCATCGAATGGTGGACGGTAAACTCAGAAGAGTACACCGAACAAGTACAGCGCGATATGGCCAAGGTCTTCGAAGCCTCGCATCCTAACATCAAAATCAATGTCACGGTCCTGCCGGAGGGTGGTTTTAGCGAAAAAATGACCACAGCTCTGGGTGCCGGCCAAGGAGCCCCTGATGTTGCCTTCTTCTGGGACAGCAACTGGTTCCCTGAAGCACTGGACCTGACCCCTTACATCGAAGCTGATCCCGACTTTGATCCCAGCATGTACATCGAAGGGTTCTGGAAAACCCGTGCCTTGTGGCAGGATAAAGTCGTAGGCTTGCCTTTGGGCGTGGGCGCACAATTCGTCATGTACAACAAAGACGTTTTCGATGAAATGGGCGTCGATTATCCCACTTCTGATTGGACTACCGATGATTATCTCAAATTGGTGGTACAATTGAACGATCCCGCCAAGAAACGCTGGGGTGGAGACCGTCCCCGCCGCCCCTACCGGGCCATCTGGTTCAATTACGGGCCCAAAGCGCGCCTTTACAGTGACGACAGCACCACCGTCGACGGCTACTTGAACAGTGATCAATCAGTCGCCGCTTATACCTGGGCCTGGGATCTGGTAAATACCGACTCCACTCCCACGCCGGCCGATATCGAAATTCTGGGTACAGAAGGAACCGGCCCTGTCGACCTGTTCATGGCCGGTCGTTTGGCCATGGCTACCCTCAACCAGGGGCACATGCTTAACGCCGTCAAAGCAGGTGTCAACTTCGGCGTCGTACCCGAGCCGGGTGTTGCCGGCAATGAACGCTGGGTCAATGCTTGGTCTTTGACTTCTTCCATCTGGAAAGGCACCAAGCATCCTGACGAAGCCTGGGAATTCTTGAGCTGGTGGGTGGGCCCCGAAGGGCAACGTTATCTGATGGAAAACGGTAACCTCTTCCCTTCGATCCAGTCTGTCCTCGACGAGTACGAGTATGCCGACACGGACTACGCCCAGGCCTTCTTCAAGGTACTCGAGTTGAGACAGGTCTCGGAATGGCGTAATGCGCATCCCTGCAACAGCACCGTCTTGCGTGCCGTCGGTGATGTTTGGGACAAGATTATGTTAAATCAGATCGGACGAGATGAGATAAAGGCAGAATTAGATGCGGCAGTGCCCACGGCACAAAGTGCGCTTGACGAATGCCGCGTACGTCTGGGCGGATGATCGCCCCAATCATAATCCAACCCTAAAGGTATCCCACACCTTTGGGGTTGGATTTCCCTTTCTCGACAGGAGCCGCAGTTATGTTCACAACATGGAAGACGATGTCTTCCCGAGAACGCCGCGAGGCGCTGGAAGGCTATTTGAGTATCTCGCCCTGGATCATCGGTTTCTTGCTCTTCACCCTGGGGCCTGTACTGGCCTCACTTTATTTTAGTTTTACGCAGTGGTCAATCACCCGCGCGCCAGAATGGGTCGGTCTGCACAATTACATCCACATGTTCACCAACGATCCCCTTTTCTGGCAAGCACTCAAGGTGACAGGACATTTTGTCCTTTTGTCACTGCCTTTGAAACTGATCGTAGGGCTACTCCTCTCCCTGTTGCTGAATCTTAAGGTGCGCGGCATGGATTTCTATCGCACCATATTCTACATTCCCGCTGTTATTTCTGGTGTGGCTGTTTCCTTGATGTGGATGTGGCTGCTGCAACCCGACACAGGCGTTGTCAATACCCTGCTGGCATTAATCGGCATTCAAGGACCCAAGTGGTTTTGGGATCCCGCTTGGGCTCTGCCCTCGGTGGCGTTGATGAGTGTTTGGAGTGTGGGTGGGAGTGCCATCATCTATCTGGCAGGTCTGCAGAATATCCCTCCCAGCTTGTACGAGGCTGCCGAGATAGACGGTGCCAATCTCTGGAAACGTTTCTGGAAAATCACGATTCCCTTACTGACACCCACCCTCTTTTTCCAACTCATCGTGGAAATGATCGAGTCCTTCAAGGTCTTTACCCAGGCATTCGTGATCACCAAAGGCGGCCCGCTGAAAGCGACCTATTTTTACTTGTACTACTTTTATGAAGAAGCCTTCCAGAATTTCAACATGGGTTATGCTTCTGCCCTGGCTTTGGTTTTAATGGTTATCATCATGGCGGCGACGATTATCCTCAATTATACGTCCAAACATTGGGTTTTTTATGCGGCTGACGATCGAGGTGCAAAATGACTTCAACAAGTTTAACCCCAGCAGAAATCAGACAGCCTCTTCTTTCCCAACGTTCAAGAAACTTGCTGAGCAACGCCCTCGCCTACATCGTGATGACGCTGCTGGCATTCGTGTTTATGATCCCCATCTTATGGATGCTTTCCACCTCGCTTAAAGAACGTTGGGAAATCTTCACCTGGCCTCCACAGTGGATTCCCCAGACATTCCACTGGGAGAATTATGTCGAGGCATTCACGAAATATCCGTTGGGGCGCTTCATGGCCAATACCGGCGTATTGGTTGTGGCCAATATCATCGGAGAATTGCTCGCCGTCCCCTTGATTGCTTATGGTTTTGCCCGACTGCGCTTTCCTGCCAAGAATACTCTCTTCCTTATAATGCTGGGCACGATGATGATTCCCGGCCACGTCAAATTGATCCCCCTCTTCGCCATCTACCATCAGTTGGGAATGATTGACACCTATTGGCCCTTGATTTTGCCTGCCTTCTTTGGCAACCCCTTCTTCATCTTCCTGATGGTTCAGTATATGAAGACCATCCCCCGTGATCTGGATGAAGCAGCCCGCATCGACGGGGCAGGAACATGGTCAATTCTCTACCGTATCATCCTTCCCCTCTGCAAACCACCCCTGACCATCATTATCGTCTACACCTTCTGGTGGACGTGGAATGAATTCCTACACCCACTCATTTACCTCAACACCTTCGAATCCTTCCCCATTCAGGTTGGATTGGCCTTTTTCAAAGGTCGGTATGGGGTAGAGTGGAATCTCTTCATGGCTGCGACCCTGGTCTCCATTCTTCCTGTCCTGATCCTTTACTTCTTCGTGCAGAAACAACTGATCGGCGGCATTGCTTCTGTAGGTCTGAAGGGCTAGAATAACACTATCCCATGACAATTCAGGCCATCACTTTCGACTTTTGGAGTACACTCTATCGCTATACGCGATCGCCGCATTTCATTCGACTGCATCATATCCAAACCGCGTTAGTGGCCATTGGGCGCCAGGACATCACGCAAGAGGCCATTGTTCTGGCCATGCAGCAAGCCTGGGATGCCTGGGATCACGTTTGGCGCACAGAACAACATACGCCTGGTGCCGAAGAGTGGCTCACTTCGGTTTTGGATAGCGTGGGTGCAATCCTGCCAACACAACTTTTTGCTGAAACCACGCGTGCTCTCGAAAACGCCATTTTGAGCGACACAACCGTGCCAATCGAAGGCGTGCCACAGACTTTGGCGCAGCTGTCACAATATTACCGCTTGGGGATCATATCCGATACCGGTCTGGCGCCGGGGTGCGTGTTACGCCGCTTGTTGCAGCGAGATGGCCTCTTCTCGTATTTCACCCACTTCACCTTTTCCGACGAGTTTGGCCGCAGCAAACCCCATCCTGCCGTCTTTCGGGCAGCGTTGGAGGGGCTGGATGCCCAACCGCAGCAGGCGATTCACATCGGCGATTTGCGTCACACCGATGTCTTCGGCGCAAAGGGTGTCGGCATGAAGACCGTGCGCTTTGCCGGTGTCCGTGACGATCATGATGATGCTTATCCTGAAGCCGACTTCGTTGCCCGAACTTATGACGAGCTACTGCACTACTTCTATCCTCCTGAGGAAAATGAACTATGAAGGAGTACCAACTCCCTCCCGACTACAAAAGCCGTGTCTATGCTGGCTGGCTGGGTAAGACCATCGGCGTACGCTTTGGAGCGCCCCTGGAAAACTGGACCTACCAGCAAATCCGCGATCAT
>JAADFV010000119.1 GCA_013152695.1 Chloroflexota bacterium
ATCCGGACAGCATCGTCCTCCAGAACATGGGCTTTAGCGAGCTTCTGGAAACCCTGGGTATGACCGGTGTGCCCCAGCACACGACCCTCATTGGTGGCTATTTGCGCTTCTATGGTGATGTGCCCATTTACAATTATGGTTGTCTCTTCAATGTGCACGTGGGTGGCAAGCTCGCGCTCTGGTACTTTGCCGACACCAATCCCGAGCACAGCGGCGCCGATGCCTGGGGAGGCCAGCTCGGCGGTTATGTCACCGGCCAGCTCCTCTGCGTCGTCTCCGCCCGTGGTGACCTCACCCTCACCCTTTACCAACGCCCAGACCGCGACAACATCAGCATGACCGGTCAGTTCTGGGTGGCCGGCGGCATTGGCTTCTGCGATCCCGGCTCCTGGGATACCTGGGATAATCGTTGGTGGGACGATAGCTGGTGCTGGACTTGCGGCGCCATGGTCGAGGCCAATTACAATGTCGATGTACCTGGCGACTGGGCCTGGAGCTATGACGCTGATTACGAGTAAAGTCTGCCCGCTCTCACCCAACCGATTTCATTAACCCTGAGCAAAGGGGAAGCCCTGACCAAGCGGCTTCCCCTTTATCTTGCGAATGGGGTCTAATTCGTTGTAAGGAGTTCTCAAATGCCTAGATAGGCAGTGCGTACGGCTTCGTCTTGCTCGACCACCGAGGAAGGGCCGTCCATCTCGACCTTGCCTTCGGCAAGAACGTAGGCATAATCACTCACCTTGAGGGCCATGCGCACGTTCTGCTCAACAAGCAAGATCGTGATCCCTTCGCGGCGGAGTTTGCGCAGAGCCTGGAATAAGTCGAGGGTGAGCACGGGAGCCAGGCCCAGAGAAAGCTCGTCGATCATGAGGACGACAGGATCGGACATGATGCCCCGTGCCACAGCCAGCATCTGTTGCTCACCGCCACTCATCGTGCCAGCTTTTTGGTTAGGGCGTTCTTTCAGCCGGGGAAAAAGCTCGAAGACCATTTCTATCCGCTGTTCGAAACCGGCACGAGCGCGTTGTGGCGTAGCGCCCATTTCCAGATTTTCGAGTACAGTCATATCTGTAAAGAGCTGTCTACCCTCCGGCACCATGATCAAGCCCATTTCTGCTTTTGTGTAGGGAGGAAGTTTGCTGACATCCTCTCCTTGAAATATGATTTGGCCTTGCCAGGGTTTGAGTTGGCCCATAACCGTACGGAGCAGCGTGGTTTTTCCGGCACCATTCGAGCCAACCAGGGCTGTGAGTTGACCTTGTTCGATGGCCATATTCACACCCCAAAGAATTTGCAGTTCGCCATAGCCAGATGCGACATCACGGATTTCTAATAATGACATCAGACTTTGTCCTCCTCGAGCAAGCGCGCCGCCAGATCAGGATCACCGAGGTAGGCCTCGATAACTTGCGGGTTTTGGGAAACTTCTTCGGGGGTGCCTTCGGCAATAAGCTCGCCATAATTGAGTACGATGATGTGGTCAGACAGATTCATCACGGCGTGCATGATGTGTTCGATCATGATGATGGTGACACCCTTTTCGCGAATCTCGCGAATAGTTTCCAGCATGGCGCTGACTTCGGTGTTATTGAGTCCGGCCAACACCTCATCAAGCAATAAGAGATACGGTCGCGAGGCAAGGGCGCGAGCCAATTCCAGCCGTTTCTTTTGGGCGACGTTAAGGCTGCTGGCAAGCACGTCAGCACGCGTATGCAAGCCCACAAATTCCATGATTTCTGTGGCTACGCGTGATGCTGCGCCCAGACTGAGATTTTCACGGCCATAGCAGGCGCCGACAATCACATTTTCCCGGACGGTAAGTTCGTTGAGGGGGCGTACAATCTGATGCGTGCGCGCCAGGCCAAGATGGGCAGCGCGGTAAGTGGGAATGCCTGTGATCGGTTTACCGCGAAAGATGACATTGCCTTCAGTAGGGGTATAAACGCCATTGATACAGTTGAAGAGGGTCGTCTTGCCGGCACCATTAGGGCCGATCAGCCCCAATATCTGGCCTTCGGGTAGGGAAAAGGAGACATTTTTTACGGCGGTGAGGCCACCGAAACGTTTCGTCACATTCTGAACCTGTAAGATCATTCCAGCACCCTCCGCATCGTGGTAAAGCGTGATCGGAGCCAACCAATCGCCCCCGAAGGAATGAAGAGAACGATTAAAAGAAGGAGAAAGCCAGCTACAGCAAGCTGGATATTCTTGAAAATGGGGCTGGTGAGCAGAACTTTACGTAATTGTTGATAGGCAGCGCCACCTACAATCGGCCCAAGCACTGTCCCCTGCCCGCCCAGCATCACCATGACAATGAGCTCGATGGAGAGATGCAGGCGGAAGGCATCTCCTGGCTCGATATTGCCGTTCTTGAAGAAGAACAGCACGCCAATCAGGCCCGGGAAGATGGCCGAAAGCACATAAGCCCAGGTCTTGACATTGGGGGCAACCACGCCCATCACTTCGGCTGCATCCTCATCTTCGCGAATGGCCATCAGTCCCAATCCAAATTTCGAACGTTTGACGCTGTAGCTGGTGATGATTACGGCAAAGGTGATCAGAATCAGGCCGCCGTAGACGATCCACAAGGCCTGCATGGCACCGCCATAATCATTGTAGATCGAAAATTTCATGTCCATGCCGGTGGGGCCACCAAAGGGTGTGAAATTATTGATGAAGGCACGTATTGCTTCGTTGACACCGATGGTTGCCAAGGCAAAATAGGCCCCTCGCAAGCGCAGGATCGATTTTCCCAGGAGGAATGCGAGGATACCGGCCGAGACCCCGCCTGCGAGCACGGCCATGACGAGGTGCCAATGCAGAACGGTGAGAGCATAAAAGCCAACATAGCCACCCAGGCCAAAGAAAACGATATGCCCGAAGCTGACGTAGCCGGTGTAGCCCAGAAGGATGTTAAGGCTGGAGGCCAGAGCCAGAGACATGAGGACGGTAAAGACTGTTTCGCGAGCACTGGCGCTGTTCGAAATAACGGGGTACAGTGCCAGGAGGAAAACCAGGAGCAGGGAAATGAGTAAACCGGGGTGTTTTTGTATCGCTTTCATTCTTTAGCCCCCAAAATACCTTGAGGTCGCACCAAAAGGATGATGACAAATAACAGGAACTCGAGGACCGGCACCCAGGTAGTTTTCATGAAAACAGGCACAATTCCCTCCATCAAGCCCAAAATGAGGCCACCGATCAGTGCCCCGAGCGGGTTACCCATCCCGCCCATCACGACGATGACAAAGCTCTTGAGCTCGTAGCTGCCGCCGGCGAGGATGTTGATGGGAAAGATGGTGGCGATCAGGCCTCCGGCAATGGCCGCGAGCATAGTGCCAATGCCAAAGCTGAGGGCGAGGATGCGCGTGGAGGGAATGCCCATAAGCTCGGCCGAGGCGCGGTTGTTGGCTACGGCGCGAATGTATTTGCCGGGACGGGTACGGTGTAGGAACCAGTAAAGCGCGGCCGTAACCAGGACAGCAATCAACGAGGCTGCCAACCGTGTCCCCGTGACAGTGATAGGGCCGGCGGAAAGGGTGCCTAAGCCGTATTCCACATTGTAGGAAGAAGTCGTAAAGATGGATGTTCCGATACCGATGATCATCATGTTTACGGAAAAGGTTGACAACAAACTCGAAAGGTGGGGGGCGTCGATCACGGGGTGCACGGCTACCAGGTACATGACTAAACCAAACAGCAGTCCTAAAATCGCCACCAAGATTAGGGCAACGAAAGGATTGAGTCCCAGTAGCGAAAAGAGAAGGTAAACCCCAAACATGCCCAGGGCGATAATCGGACCGTGGGCGAGGTTGATGACGTCCATTACACCGAAGATCAGCGAAAGCCCCATTGCTGCAATTCCGTAAACAAAACCGATGAGCAGGCCATCAATCAACGATGCCAATAAGACATTGACCATAGGGATGCTCCGTGGAGAGAAGGTTGGGTATGGAGAAGCGCACGGGCGCATTGCCTGTGCGCTTCTCATTAAAGTGTGGAGAGAATTAGCGAATGGGGTAGAGGGGTTCGGCAGTGGCGCCGGCAGTGGGCCAGACCACCTGTTTGACAAGGTTACCGGCATCATCTCGCTGCCACTGGATGACAATCATGCCGTGGCCAATTTGCAGACCATGGGCTTCGGCCGAGGTGTCGAATTTGAGTGGCCCGAAGAAGGTCATCAAGTTCGTGGCGTCTAATGCGGCCTTTACTTTGGCGGTCTCGAGAGAATCAGCCTTTTGGATAGCATTTTGCAGGAGTAGACCGGCAGCATAACCGCCAGCGGCATGGTAAGAGGGTGGTTCGCCGTAAGTTTCTTCGAACTTCTTGGCGAAGTCTGCACTGCTGATACCCAGCCAATCCATGCCCGCTGCTTTGGCTGCTTCTTCCGAATATTTAGCTGCTGCTTCCCACTGGCTGGGGCCGGCAACACCGACGGCAGCATCACCCAGTTCGGCAAAGGTGGGTTCGGGAGGAGCTACGAGCAGGGAGATGAATTTGATGGGCAGATTCTTTTCGTTGAGCTGGCGAGCAAAGGTGCTCCCGTCCTGGAAGTGACCACCACCAAGAATTGCATCGGGCCCGGCAGCCTGGATTTTGTTGATGAAGGGGTTGAAGTCTCTGGTGTCGGGATCATAACCTTCGAAGAGCACGATTTCGAAGCCTTGTTGCTCGGCATAAGCCTTGGCTGCTTCGACCACTGCCGTGGAGAATTTCGAGTTTTCGTAGACGAAGGCGATTTTCTTGGCAGAAGCATCAACCGAGGCCAGCAGATCCACGGAGCTCGTAAGATAGCGGCTGGCCGGTGTGTATGCCTGGTAGACCAAGGTGTAACCCTGCTTGTAGGTGGCATCAGAAGCAGCACCCGTGGTGATCATCACTTTACCGTACTGCTCGGCGATGACGGCGGCCGCGGCGGTGAGACCGCTGGAATAGGGGCTGATCAGGAAGTCGGCATTGTCTTCGGTTGCGAGCCGGGTGTAGAGCTCTTGCACCCGATCTTTGTTCGATTCATCATCGTAGAATTTGGAGGCGAACTTGAGGACAGTGCCATCGCTGAGTTTGATGCCGCCGGCGTTATTGACATCGTCCATCCACAGTTTGAGACCGTTACTTTGCCGGCTTGATTCTACGTTGTATTTCCCCGTCTGCGAGGCTGTAAAGCCAATTGTCACCACTTTTTCGCCTCCGCCAGCTGTGCTCTCTGTGGGTGGTGCTGGCGTGGCGCAGGCCGTGAGCATCATCGCGACGATCACGACAAGAGCGAGAATGAGTGCAACTTTACGTGACATGAGACTATCCTCCTGGAACATGAATGGGTGGAGAGAAAGAAGAAACATGATTCGATCATGGAATCGCCATTCTTATGAGAATGACAGTCGTCTGACGATGCGTTATCCGTTGTATGCTCACCTCCTCGTGAACGTTGGGCAACCAAGCTCGGTACGATAATGAGCTTGGCTATCTTCTATTATGGCGATTTATCCCAAATAAGCCATAAAAATGACCCCACCAATTCTAAAAAAAGTATAAATATTACAGTGAGAATGAACTCCGATCAAAAAAGGCGATTGCTCGCGAACGGGTCGCGTCAATCGCCTTTTGGTGCTATACAGTTGGTGCGGGCAAGCTGAGATCAGATGATCTCGCGATGCTTACCAGCGGCGTTCGCGACGACGATCGTTGCGGTAGCCACGGTTTTCTTCACGGGGGCGAGCTTCGTTGACTTTGAGGTCGCGGCCGTCAAGTTCGGTACCATTGAGTCCGTTGATAGCAGCACGTGCTTCGTCGGCAGAATCCATTTCCACAAAGCCAAAGCCACGGGAACGACCGGTATTACGGTCTTTAATGATTGCAACTGAGCTAACGGCTCCGTAAGCAGCGAAAGTATCGCGAAGTTGATCTTCGGTGGTGCTCCAGGGGAGGTTTCCAACATAAATGTTTGTCATGATAGTGTCCTATTCTGAGGATGAAAGAGAGAGAAGAAACGGAAGGGAATTAGTGGCTGTGATGGGCATTGTGAACATGGCCATGGGCCAATTCTTCACTCGTTGCCTGTCGCAGATTGACAACCTGAACCTGGAAGTGCAGGGTTTGTCCGGCCAAGGGATGATTGAGATTGAGGACAACGCCGTTGGGCTGAATATCCTCGACGTAAGCAACAACGACTTCACCCGTGTTGCTATCCCGCATTTGCAAGCCCATACCTTCCTCAAGTTCGAGATCGGTGGGAAAGGCGTCAATGGGGACAAAGGTCATGGCTTCTGGGTCATATTCACCATAAGCATCGGCTGGAACAACAGTGACTTTCTTTTCGTCACCCACGGCCATGCCGTAGAGTTGTTGTTCGAGGCCGGGAATGATGTTGCCTGCACCTTGCAGATACTCCAAGGGATCTGCTGAACCTGCACTATCGACAATTTCATCGTTGTCGAGTTGGAGGACATAAGAGAGGCTGACAACGATGTCGTCGGCGACAGTAAGAGGAGCTGAATTCATACCTAATTTTCCTGAATGTATGAGAGAGAGTCATGGTTCGAAGACTGCTGGGTAAAAAAAAGACCGTCCCAGCATCCTAAGCCTGGGCGGTCTTGTAATTTTGTCCAGATCAGAGCTTACGAATCGTTGATATCATACCTGACTTTCGCGGATTGGTCAAATTCGAGGAGGTAAAAGAAGGTGGCTTGCAGAAAAATTAAGAAATGTGAATAATGGATGAGAAAATGAGCCATGAAACGGTACAGATGCCATGAACGGCTGCACGCCGATAATGATGAAAATGATCTGTACACATAGACCATCTGTAGCCCGGAAGACCCGAAAACCGGTAAACCGGGGGTGGGCGGCGCCGCCCCCA
>JAADFV010000120.1 GCA_013152695.1 Chloroflexota bacterium
TTCCTCTGACAGCTTTACCCTACCTGAAGGACAAACTCCCGAGCGTCTATGCTAAGCTAAAAAATGGTCGAGAGTGGTGCAAGGAAGCAGAGGAAGAGTTTTTGCGCTTACTGCTGCCATAGCATCCCGCAGCAGCGACAAGAGTAACACACAAAATCTGGGAGGTTTCCCTATGACAAAAACACTAGAAGGTAAAATAGCGCTCGTTACAGGCGGGGCGCAGGGCCTGGGTCGGGCGATTTGTGAGCGCCTGGCCCGAGAAGGCTGCCATGTCGTCGTTGCCGACCTGAACTTCGTCGGCGCCGAAGAAACAGCGGCAGATATCGCTGCCACGACCGGACAGGAAGTCATTGCCGTCAAGGTCGATGTGACCAACGAAAGCGAAGTTGAAGCCCTGATGCAGGAAGCGATCGATGCCTTTGGTCGTCTCGACATCGTAGTCTCCAATGCCGGTGTCCTCGTTGCCGAGGCTATCTGGGATTTTCCTGCCGACAAGTGGCGGTTTGTGATCGACGTCAATCTGTACGGCTATTTCCTCGTCGCCAAACATGCGGCGCGCGTGATGTTGCCGCACAAGAGCGGCGTGATCATTCAGATCAATTCCAAGTCAGGCAAGAAAGGAAGCTACAAGAACTCGGCTTATGCGGCCAGTAAGTTTGGCGGCATCGGTCTTACCCAGAGTATTGCCCTCGATTTAGCAGAGCATGGCATCCGTGTCAATGCCATCTGCCCCGGCAATTTACTCGACTCTCCCTTGTGGGTCAATTCACTGTACAAACAATATGCGAAGAAGTGGGGCATCAGTGAGGAAGAAGTGCGGCAAAAGTATATCAATCAAGTGCCGATGAAGCGCGGCTGTACTTATGAGGATGTCACCAACGTCCTTGTTTTCCTGGCCTCAGACCAGGCCAGTTATATGACTGGACAGGCTATCAATGTCACCGGAGGACAAGAAATGCGCTAATCCCTGCCCCCGAAAGTCAGATATATTACCATTGACACCTCAGGAGAAATGTGATAGTGTGGCAATGTAATTCACGCTCCTGCTGCGTCGTCGTTACCATTCTTTTCATGTTCGACTTGCAATGAAAAAGGAGTATTGATCATGCTCAACCAGCCCGCAGCTTATAAAATTTTAGTCGAGGAGCTTGAGTCCCGGGGTATCGATGTACCTTCAGTCATCGAGATGTTGAAAAAGCAACATATAGAAACACCAAGTTGGGGATATGCTAACAGCGGCACCCGTTTCAAGGCTTTTGCCTGGCCCGGAGCTGCCACTACCACCCGGCAGAAGTTAGACGATGCTGCTATCGTTCACAAGATGACCGGCATCGCTCCCACCGTGGCCATTCACATTCCCTGGGATAAACCCGAGGATGGTGATTACGAGGGGATGTGCCAGTATGCCGAAGCACAGGGAGTTCGCATCGGTGCCGTTAATCCCAATGTCTTTCAGGACGACGAGTACCGCTTGGGTTCATTTGGAAACCCTGATCCGGCCATTCAGCAGCGCGCCTTGGATCATGTGTTGGAATGTTGTGAGATCATGCCCAAGGTCAAAAGTGATGTGCTCAGCCTTTGGTTTGCGGATGGCACCAATTATGCGGGGCAAGACAGTCTCAGTGGCCGCAAGCATCGCTTCGAAGAGAATCTGAAACAGGTTTACGCACACATTCCTAGCGGTACGCGTATGCTGATCGAGTACAAATTCTTCGAGCCTGCCTTCTACAGCACTGATATCCCCGATTGGGGTACGGCTTATGCCTGGTCGCTGAAATTAGGCCCGCAGGCGCAGGTGTTGGTGGATCTGGGACATCATGCCCAGGGCGTCAATATCGAACAGATCGTCGCTTTTCTCCTGGACGAAGGCAAGCTGGGTGGTTTTCACTTCAACAATCGCAAGTATGCTGATGACGATCTCATTGTCGGCAGTGTCAACCCCTACGAACTTTTCCTCATTTACAATGAATTAACGGGAGCAGCACTCGGCAGTGCTGAACCGGCCCGTTCTGCAGCACAAAATATCGCTTATATGATCGACCAATGTCACAACATCGAGGGTAAAATCGCACCTATGATTTACTCGGTGCTCAACTGCCAGGAGGCCTACGCCAAGTCGCTGATAGTGCCGCGTCAGCAATTGGCCGAAGCCCAGGCAGAAGGCAATATACTGGAGGCCCATCGTTTGTTGACACAAGCTTATCGCACGGATGTCGAACCTTTGCTCCAACAAGTACGGCAGGAGATGGGAGTCCCGCTCGATCCCATCGCGGCCTATTGGGCCAGTGGCTACGAGGAGAAGATTCGCGCCGAGCGTGGTCTTGCTGCCACCAGCGGGGGATTTCAGTAAACAACTTCCATCCCTTCTTTCTATTCATCTTGATGTGGAGGAACACATGAAACTCGCCCGTTATTTGTCTATCGTATTGCTTGTGCTGTTGGTTGCGGCTGTCGCGGCATGTGCAGCACCTGCGGCACCTGCGCCGGCCGAACAGCCTCCTGCAGCAGAGGAAGCGACAGTTGCACCCGCAGAACAACCTGCGGCTGCACCCGAAACTGAAGCTCCTCCTCCCCTCGATGTTGTCAAATGGGATTATCCCCCTAAATTTGATAACGTCACCATCAACCTTGTTGGCGATGCTGGCCACAACCTTCGCCCTTACGAATTCTGGAAGGATGAATTCGAAAAGGCCGGAATCACCATCAATATCATCGAAGTCCCATTCTCTGGCGTCTACGAAAAGGAAAAAACCGAATTCGTTGCTGGCACAGGCGCATTTGATGTCGTCACCTTTTATCCTGCTTACATCGGTGACTTTGCAGGGAATGGATACCTGGAACCCCTCGACGAGTACATGGCCAAGAGTCCGGCCTCGGTCTGGGATCCCAACCCGGATGATGTTCTCAAGCCCTTCTGGGAATTGTACTCTAAGTTTGGCGGCAAGGTCTATGCCCTACCTGTCGATGGCGATGTCCACATGCTGATGTACCGCAAAGACCTCTTCGAAAATCCCGAAGAAAAGGCTGCCTTCAAAGAAAAATATGGTAAAGAACTGGCTCCTCCCGAGACCTGGGAAGACTGGCTTCAGATCGGTGAGTTCTTCACCCGAGATGCCGGCGAGACCCTGGCCGGCGAGACGCTGGAGCGACCTTTCTACGGTTCGGCCGACTTCGCACAGCGTGGTTTCAGCTTCGCCTGGTTTGTCGATCGTTGGGCGGCCTTTGGCGAACCCTACTTTGATGAAAACATGGTGCCTCAGGTCAACTCACCCAATGCCGTCAAGGCCTTGCAGAACTTCGTAGACGGCCTGAAGAACGCCCCACCCGACATGCTGGGCTACGGCTACGACGAGTTGCGTGACGCCTTCCTCAAGGGCAATGTCGCCATGGTCGTCCAGTGGACGGATGTGCCCAAAAAGGGTGCTGATCCCAACCAATCGGCTATTGCCGGTAAAATCGGTGTGGGCCGCGTACCGGGCTGGAACATCAACGGGACGGTCGTGCATCGCGCTATGATGCCAGTAGGACGCGTGGTGGCAGTAGCTGCCGATTCCAAGAATAAAGAGGCGGCCTACTGGGTAGCCAAGCACGTAAGCTATGATCGCAGTCTCGAGGATGTTTCCACCTCACTGACGGGTCTGGATCCCTACCGCCATCTGCACTTCAACCATCCCGAAGCCTACACCATGTTCCCCACCATCGAAGAAGCCCAGGCGTACTTGGATGGTGTTTCTGCCGCCATGGCCGATGGTTATCCCGAGATCTTCATTCCTGGCGCTGCTCAGTATGAAGACGCTCTGGACTTGCACGTGAACAAGGCTCTGGCCGGTCAGGAGACTCCTCAGGAAGCTCTGGATGCCACCGCCGCAGAGTGGGAAAAGATCACGGACAGACTCGGTCGCGACAAACAGATCGAACTCTGGGATAAAGCCCTTGCTGCCTACCGGTCGCTCGGACTTATCCAATAATACTCAGTAAAAACCATGGGGAGAAGGGGCAACCTTTCTCCCCCACTCTTTTGCGCTTCCTTTTTGCCGCGGTTGCCGAAGGCAAGAAAAAGGCGCTTTTTCCGCTGTACTGATACAATCCCATCCAACTACTCACCAACATTCATATCAGGAAACCGTGATCCTATGAGCGGTGCAATGCTCGACGCCCCCAATCAGCCAAAGCGTCTCATCTCCGATAGATTGCGAAAGCGAGCTATCCCCATCCTGTTTGTATTGCCTGCCTTGATCCTGCTGTTAGCCATTACGATATTCCCTTTATTGTATGAGCTACGCCTTGCCTTTGTTTCATGGGAACTGACCGCCTCGACTGAAGTCACCTTTGTCGGTCTGCAGAATTTCAAGAACATTCTCTTCCACGATGCGCGCTTCTGGTCTTCACTTAAAGTAACCTTGATTTTGATGATCGGCGGCGTCTCCATCGAGCTCATCATCGGGACGGCCCTTGCCCTCTTACTCAACGGACTCAAGCGCTCGCGTACGTTGTTACTTTCGCTATTTTTGATTCCTGTTCTGATTGCTCCTGTTGTCGCAGGTTTCCAATTCCGAATGATCTACCACGATCAGTTCGGTCCTCTCAACTACATCATCGAGCTAATCACATTCGGGCATTGGCGGGGTTTTGCCTGGATTGCCGATCCAAAAGTAGCCTTATTTGCCATCATGATGACTGACGTCTGGCAGTGGACGCCGTTCTTGATGCTGATCATTTTGGCAGGGTTGCAGGCCATTCCCATCGAACTCTACGAAGCAGCTGAAGTCGATGGCGCCACCGACAACCAAATGTTCTGGCGCATCACCATTCCCATGGTCCTTCCTGTCGTCATCATTGGCATCCTCATCCGTGCCATGGATTCATTCAAGCTATTTGATATCATTTACTTACTCACAGGTGGGGGCCCGGGTGATACGACCGAGACGATTAGCTTTTACACTTACTTGCAGGGATTCAAATTCTTCAGTCTGGGTTACACGGCAGCGATGGCCTTCATTCAACTCGTTATCATCACTGTTATCGCCCAACTTTTCTTACGCGTCCAGCAACGACAGGGAGGGAGTGAATAATTATGAAGCACGAATCGAACTGGAAGAGATCTCTTCGCATCATTATCCTCTTCTTTGCTCTCATTTTCTTTCTCTTTCCCGTCGTATGGATGTTTCTCACCTCATTCAAGACAGAAGCCGAGTATTTTTCTTATCCTCCCGTCTTCATTCCTCATCACTTTGGCATTGAAAACTACCTCAATGCTATGAGGATGCCCCCTGATGGTCGCGGAGGGCTGCAAGGCCTGCGTGATAGTGTGATCATTGCCACGGCCAGCACCCTTGTATCGGTCCTGACCGGCTCACTAGCCGCCTATAGCATTGCGCGCTACAAAGTAGGCGGTGATAACTTCTCATTCTGGATTTTATCCACACGTATGTTTCCGCCCGTGGCCGCGGCCTTACCCCTCTTTTTGATCTTCAAGACCGTAAGATTACTCGACACACACATGGCCTTGATTATTGCCAACACCATCTTTGCTTTGCCCTTTGTCATCTGGCTTCTCAAGGGGTTCTTTGAGGAATTACCGGCCGAGTTGGAGGAGGCGGCCTTGATTGATGGCTGCACGCCTCTGGGTGCCTTTACGCGTGTCGCCTTGCCCCTTGTGACGCCAGGTTTGGTGGCGACGGCTCTCTTTGCCTTCGTGTTTACCTGGAATGAGTTCATGTTCGCCCTGCTCTTTACGAGACGTAACGTGCGCACCCTAACCATCATTGTTCCCAGCCTGGTCGGAGGTCATGAAATATTGTGGGGTGAGATCGCCGCGATTGGCACCATTGCCGTTATTCCGGGCATCCTTCTTGCCCTGCTGTTACAACGTTACCTCATTCGAGGCCTCACTATGGGCGCAGTCAAAGGCTAGCGCCCCACTTTGCCGAAAAAAGGAGAATCATCATGTCACAGCCAGTCAAACTTATTGCCTTACTGAAAGCAAAGCCGGGCATGAGCCGGGCCGATTTCGAAAAACGTTGGGTCGAGGGTCACGCTCCCTTGACACTAAAATTCAAGAATCTCAAGGGCTATCGCATCAACGTCGCCATCGACGAATACCAGGAAATCGAAGGCGAGTTGCCCTATGACGGCACGGCCGAACTCTGGTGGGATTCGTTGGAAGAAATGCAAGAAGATTTTGCTTCACCGGAGGCCCAGGCGGCCGTTGCCGACGCAGACACCTTCACCGTTGTCCGCACCCACATCTATACGCGCGAACACATTCTCTTATAACCCCATAGGAGCCAAAAAATCATGACTCGACCCAAACTCTGCGTTGTTGGCGCCTCGAATTTGGACCTGATTAGCTACGTACCTCGCTTGCCCCGTATGGGCGAGACCTTGCACGGCACTCGATTTCATATGGGCTTTGGCGGCAAGGGCGCTAATCAGGCCGTGATGGCCGCCAAACTGGGCGGTGATGTGGCTATGGTCACCAAACTGGGCGAGGACATCTTTGGTGAAAACACCAAAAAGAATTTTGAAGAATGGGGTGTGGATACAACGCATGTCCTCTTTACGGATCAGGCTTTTTCCGGTGTGGCCCCCATTGCTGTGGATGAAGAGGGCCACAATGCCATCATTATCGTCACTGGCGCCAACGATCTGCTAACAGAAGAAGAAATCGAGGCAGCACGCCCAACCATCGCTGCCGCTCAAATCCTCGTTTGCCAGCTGGAAATCCCTCTGGAGATCACCTTGGCCGCTTTGCGCGTGGCCCGCGAGGAGGGTGTCACCACCATCTTCAACCCCGCACCTGCACGACCAAGCCTGCCCCCTGAACTGTACACCCTCAGT
>JAADFV010000121.1 GCA_013152695.1 Chloroflexota bacterium
TGATGTAGTCAATCAGGGCTTGAAGTTGGGCATCGCTCAATTGTCCTTCGAAGGAGGGCATGACTGCAGCATAGTTTTGCACAATGGCCGCGTTGGGGTCGAGGATTGCTTCACGGAGATAGTCTTCATCGGCGGTTACAGTTTCACCGTTATCCAGCGTGGCTTGGCTGCCATAAAGCCCCAGCATTGAAGGGCCGATACCACCGCCAGCGTCGATGTGACAGGCGGCGCAACCCAGACTGCTGAAAAGTGCAGCCCCATCGAGTTCACCTTCTCCTCCCAGCCATTTATCGAAGGCCTCCCGCTCTTCGACAACCACGCGTCCTACCATGTCGACATAACCGGTACCATTGTACTCGGCACTATAAAAGGGGTATTCACCCGGCTCATTGGCAATGAACCAGATCGTTGTAAATTGCTCAGGAAGTATGTCTTGATGAACACCGAGGGCAGGAATAGCAAGGCTGTGGATGGCATCACGTGAAATCATGGTCAGCTTGATTGGCTGATCCACGGGAACGTGGAGTTCGTTGATCTCCCGTTTGCCGTCGGGATAGTGCTGGAATTTCCAGAGCCAGCGTTGCGCCAATACCGTTACATCGGTGGCATCTGCTGGGACCTTGGCCGCCTGGGCGTAAAGTGCTGTCGACCAGGCAAAAAGGGCGATGAGCACAGCACCGGCAATCAGGCCAGCCCAGAGCTGAAATCTGCCTTCGTTCTTGGCGCTCGTTTTTTCGCTCCGAGTTTTTCCGGGCAGGAAGGTGACGATCAAGACCAGCAGCACAAAAAGCACCCCCAGGGCGATCATGCTCAACAGCAATTGATCGATAGCAGCAGCCAGGGAAGAAGCTCTTTGGAGAAGACTAGAAAATAGCGACATTGTTGCAATCACCTTGTTATTGGGAGGAAGTGTTTCTGACAGGCAAACCTTGCTCGAGCAATAGATCCATTGCCTGTTCGATGGGAATTCTCACAATGCCAGCATCCTTGTCGACCCAGCCATAGCTACTGAGGATTTCCATTTCTTCTGCCCGCAATGTCTGGAGGTCGGCGAGAGGATTGATGCGCAGCGGTGGTTCCTGCAGAGAGGCAGTGTCGAGGGGGAATGATTGGGGCTGGGGCTGTGTCCATAGCTGGGAGCCAGTCGCGACCAGGAAAATAATGATGAGAATGGCGAGCAGGGCACCGGCAAACAGCCAGGTCCAACTTTTGCTTTTGCCGGCAGGCTCATACTGAAAAGTATGTGATTTAGCGGGCATGGCCAACCACCTCCTGTTGCGCGGGTGCAGCCGCACGGGAATCGTATAACGGTAGCATGGGGGCACGTGTGAGATGACGCAAGAAGAAGGCAACCCAGAAACCCCCGACGGCAATCAAGGCGAGAACATCCATCCAGTGGATGTAGAGCTGTTCGGGATGGAAGGCGGGAACGATACGCCAAATGACGTCGACAAAACGTACGACAAGGATGATCGCCGCCACCCAGAAGAGTCGATTGGGAGCTTGTTTTGTGCCTCGGCTGAGAAGGAAGAAGAAGGGTAGGGTGAAGTGCAAAACGACAAGAACAAGTGCTACCCATTGCCAACCGCCGGCGGTGCGGGCCACGTACCAGGGGATTTCTTCTGCCAGGTTACCGGACCAGATGATGAGGAACTGCGAAAAGGCCAGATAAGCCCATAGCATGACGCCGGCCAGGAGCCAATTGCCAAGATCGCTGATTTGTAAGGTCTTGATGCGGTTTCGCCAGGGTTCATAGGCTAGAAATTTCATGAGAAGGGCATCGACCAAGGCAAAAGCGGCGACGAAGGTGGCAACTCCGAAGCGCATGCCGTAAATGGTGGAATACCAGTCAGGTTCGAGCGACATCATCCAATCGACGGAAGCAAAGGTGATGGTAAATCCGAAGACAACCACACCGGGGGCGCTCAGATTACGTAAACGGTCCCGCAAATCCTTGTTTTCGGGGTCACTATCGAGCTTGATAGACCACTTGCGCAGCAAATGAGCGAAGAGGATCCAGATTGCAAAGAAAACAAGCGTTCGGATGATGAAAAAGGGCGTGTTAAGGTAGATCTGCTTGACTTGTGTGGCGTAATGATGCGCCACAAAGTCAGGATTCGCCCAAGGATAGAGCACTGGAATGCCTAAGAAAAGGATGACGAACAAAAGCGCCATCAAGGGCAAAGTGAGGCTGGCCGCTTCCAACAAACGCTGAATCATGACCCCCCAGCGACCGCCAATGACATGGTGAATCATGAGGATGACCAGGGCGCCGAGGCTGATTTGTACCCAGAAGATGATGCTAACAAGGTATGAGCGAAAGAATTGGGTGGAGCCCAGAAAAGCCCCGGCCAAGAGCAGGAGGATGCCGGCTACGATACCGATGCGGAGAGCATAACGCTGGAGAGGTTCCAGACGGGCTAGCAAGCTCTCACTTTGGGGAAGATGAGTCATGGCTTGTTCCTTCATTTGCTTCCTTCCAATTGACTAAGTTCTGATTCCGGGACATCGGCGATGGTGGCATGTTGGCTGAGCTGCAGGGCTTCGACGTAAGCGACGATCAGCCATCGGTCCTCGACTGGGATGCGATTGGCATAGCTGGGCATTGTGCCAAAGCCATTGGCTATGGCATTGTAAATATAGCCGGGAGGCGCTTGGCGTAAGCGATCGACATGGAGCGAGGGAGGTTGTTTGAACCCTCGTTGCACCACCATGCCCTTGCCCGTGCCAATCTGGTCGTGGCAGGGGGCGCAGTAGATGTCGTAGCGCTCTCGACCCCGCTTTAACATCTCAGCGTTAATCGAAAAAGGAAAGACCTCGGTAAATTGGCCTTCGACCTTGCCTGTGTAGAGCAATGTATCGGTTTTTGCCAGGCCACGAGCGACAGTATCTGCTACGGGCAGGCGGGCGGTACGCTCATCTTGGAAGAAGGAGGTGCTTTCGTAAGGTTCGAAATGAGGCTGGTCGCGCATCGTCATGGTGCATCCTGTCAATACCAGCGCCAACAAGAGGATTGCACCCAACCAGCCCAGCTTTTTCCAACCTTTGCCATGTAATTGCTGTATCTGCATAATAGGCTCCATCAGGCACTAGGGTTGTACTTCTGAGATTTCGAGGGGATTCAGTGTGGCCAAAAACTGGCGGACTTTCTCACGATCGAACATAGGATCGTCCGCTTCGATGCACAAAAAGAAACGGTCTTGCGAGGCCCGCGCAAAATCCTTAGCATTGAAGACGGGATGATAGGGTTGCGGCAACCCATTGAGGGCGATCATCCCGAAGACCGCGGCCAGGGCAGCGAACAGAATCGTAAATTCGAAAATCACGACAATGAAGGAGGGCCAGCTGTTAAAGGGGCGCCCCCCAATAATCAGGGGGTAGGAGACCACAGAAACATAGTACTGCAGGCCCAGGCCGACGAGTCCGCCAAACACACCACCGGCAAAAACCAGGTACTGAATCTTAGGCTTGAAATCCAAGATTTCTGCCAGTTCTTCGATGGGGAAAGGCGTATAGGCCTCTATTTTACGATAGCCGGCTTCACGTGCCTGGCGCGTTGCCGTCACTACCGCATCTGGGGTTTCGAATTCGGCCATAAGGCCGTAGATAGAAGCATCACTCATCATGCATGTTCTCCATCTTTGTGGGCCAGATGATAAATCAATTCCCGTACTTCGAACATATTGACCATGGGGAGGACTCTGAGGAAGAGGAAGAGCATGGTTGCGAAGAAGCCCAAGGTGCCAATGTAAAGTGTCCAATCCCAAATTGTGCCGGTATACATGGTCCAGGAGGAGGGGAGGAAGTCCCGGCTCAGGCTGGTGACGATGATGATGAAGCGCTCGAGCCACATGCCGACGTTAATCAGGAGGGAGATAACAAAGAGCATGGGGATGTTGCGGCGCACCCGTTTGAACCAGAAGAGCTGGGGAATGAAGCCATTGATAATGATGAGAGCCCAATAGTAGGCTGCGTAGGGTCCCATGGCTCGATTGGTGATTAGGAAGCGCTCGATATCACTACCGCTGTACCAGGCGAAAAAAGCTTCCATGATATAGGCATAGAAGACGATCATGCCGGTTGTGAGCATGATTTTGGCCATATTCTCCAAATGCCGCATGGTAATGAGGTGTTCCAGGTGGTAAAATTTGCGGATGGGAATGGCAAGCGTGGCCACCATGGCAAAACCTGAGAAAATCGCACCGGCGACAAAGTAAGGTGGGAGGAAAGTGGCATGCCAACCCGGCGTAATACTGACGGCAAAATCGAAACTGACCACACTGTGCACCGAGACCACGAGGGGAGTGGCCAGGGCTGCCAGCAATAACGCCGTCCTGCCGTATTGGCTCCAATGACGGGCCGAACCCCGCCAACCGAGGGCAAATGTACCATACGCCCATTTGGCCAGCCGATTTTTCGCCCGGTCACGCATCGTGGCCAGATCGGGCACCAGCCCCACATACCAGAACAGGAGTGAAACAATGGCGTAGGTCGAAATCGCTACCACATCCCAAAGCAGCGGACTGCGGAATTGAGGCCACATGTTCAGCATGTTGGGGTAGGGCATCAGCCAGTAAGCCAGCCAGGGACGACCTGTGTGGATGATGGGAAAGAGCCCGGCATTGGCCACGGCAAAAATCGTCATTGCTTCGGCGAAACGATTGATCGAGTTGCGCCACTCTTGACGAAAGAGGAGGAGAATGGCAGAAATGAGGGTGCCGGCGTGGCCAATCCCGACCCACCACACAAAGTTAACGATGGCAAAGCCCCAGGCCACGGTGTTGTTGATCCCCCAAATGCCGGTACCTTTGGCAAATAGCATGGACAGGGAGTAAAGCATCATCATCATGAAGATGAAGGCAATCGTGAAGCCAAAGATCCACCCTTTCGGAGTCTTTTTCGAAAGAGGTATATCGCTGATGGTTGCGGTTATTGAAGAGTAGGTCTCACCCGGTTCCAACACCGGTATTTCGACCGTTTCGCTGCTAAGCGCCATAAAATTACACCTCCGCAAGCTTGGGGTTGGGGTTCTTGAGCCGCGCCAGATAGGTGGTGCGTGGTTCGATATTCAACTCACCCAATAGTTCGTAATTGAGTGGGCTATCTTTCAGGTGCATCACCTCACTTTCTGTATCTTTGATGTTACCAAAGATGATTGCTTGGGTGGGGCAAGCTGCCTGGCAAGCCATTTGAATTTCCTTATCCCGAATCTTACGTCCTTCCTTCTTGGCGGTGATACGGGCAGCATTGATACGTTGCACACAGAACGTACACTTTTCCATCACACCGCGTGAGCGTACAGTGACATTGGGATTACGCATCAACTTGAGCGTTGGCGTCTTTGTGTCTACATACTGGAAGAAGTTGAAACGGCGTACTTTGTAGGGACAGTTGTTCTCGCAGTAACGTGTGCCGATACAGCGGTTATAGATCATGTCGTTGAGACCTTCACGGCTGTGTACCGTTGCCGCCGCCGGACAGACAATTTCGCAAGGAGCGCCCTCGCAATGCTGACACATGACAGGCTGATAGAGCACCTCGGGGTTGTCCAAATCGCCTTCATAGTAGCGATCAATGCGAATCCAGTGCATCTCCCGGGTTTTTCGTACCTGGTCCTTGCCCACGATAGGGATGTTATTCTCTGCCTGGCAGGCGACGACACAGGCGTTACAACCGATGCAGGCGCTCAAATCAATGGCCATGCCCCAGGCGTATCCTTTGTAGGAATGCTGGGGATAAAGACGCATCTTTTCGTAGTGTTCCACATCGTGGACGAAGCCGGGATTATCTATAAATTCGGAGATGGTGCCGCTTCGCACGAGCTCTCGGCCTTCCATGGCATGATGCTCTTGGGTGATGGCCAAGGGATACTGCTCGCCGGTCTTGTGCACCTGGAGGCCGGCAACAAACCAGGGGGAATCGGCAGGGCGGAGGGCGTAGGCATTAAAGCCAACGCCATCACCCACGCGTCCGGCTGCTGTTCGACCATAACCGAGGTGGATGGTGACGGCATCGGGTACATGGCCGGGCATGATCCAGACCGGCGCCATCACCGAGGCATCCCCCACTTGCAGCTTGACCCTGTCTTCATTCGTGACCCCCAATTGCTCTGCCGTGGATGGGCTCATAAGGGCGGCGTTATCCCAGGTGAGCTTGGTCAGGGATTTGGGCAGTTCCTGCAGCCAGCCATTGTTGGCGTAACGGCCATCCCAGATATGGGGATCGGGGCGGAAGATCAATTCCAGGCCTGAAGCTGGTTCGTTTGAGGGTGTGGCAAAGGCATCGAGCTGCACTGAGACTGTCCGCGGGGCCGCGGCCGTATCTTTGATGAGTCCATCGTTGAGGGATTGGCGCCAAAAGAGTTCGAAATCAGCAACCTGCGCCTGTTCCTGCCAATAAGTGCGCACAATTTCATGATTACTGCTATCAGCCTCACCGAGGAGGGCGGCCAGCACTTCGTGTTCAGACTTGCTGGCGGGATAGAGAGGGCTGATGAGGGGCTGCATGATCGTGATCGTGCCATCAAACGCACGGATATCACCCCACGATTCGAGATAGTGCCGGGCGGGAATGTGCCATGTGCAGGCCTGGCCGGTCTCGTTGGCATAGAGGCCGTGATGGACGGAGAAGGGTATCTGAGCCAGCTGTTCGCCAAAAGCGATATCAGCAGGAGCCGTGAAAGCGGGATTACCGCCGAGAATAATGAGTGCCTGCACTTCTCCTGCGGCCATGTCGTTGCTGAGGCTGCGCAGAGAATCAACCTGATCCATGGGGTTTGTTTCCACGGGCTCGGTGATCATGACCGTGGTGCCGAAGTTGCCCATGATGGCGTGAGCCAGAGCCTGCACCACTGGCGTTTGCTGTTCGCCGGGAATCACCAGGCATTTGCCTTTGTTCGCTTTCAAATCCTCGACCAGGGCCTCTAACCAGATGCCGTAGGCGGCGGGATCGCCACCCTGGACGGCGAGCCCAAGTTTTTGGGCGACACTACGGGCGAAACGCTCAACCTCGCTCGCTTTCAGGCTGAGGCGATGATCGGCGACGGTCCCTGTATTCGTTGGCGTACTTTCTACGGCGTAGAGCCGGTTCATCTCCAGATCGTGGCCGCCCTCTAGCTGGGCCACCCGTCGCGCTTGCATAAATTCGCGGGCATAGCGCAGATGGCCGGGTCCAGAAGTGAGGAAGTCGGCGTCGAGGGAGAGAATCACCTTCGCTTGCTCCAGGCGGTAGATGACATTGACATCTTCACCAAAGGCCATGCGGGCCCCCAGGCGGACACTATCCCGGCCCGCGGCTTCGTATTGATGCCAGCGCGCCTGGGGATATCGTGCCAGCAGCGTTTCCATCTGCGCGGAGAGGGTGGGCGAGGTCACGGTCTCGGTGAGGATGCGCAGACCTTTCCCCTCATTCAGTGGGGCGAGAGCTGCATCGAGAGCGGCAACAAAGTCATCCCATGAAGAAGCGGTTCCCTTTTGCAGCACCTGCTGGGAGCGGTCGGGATCATAAAGCGTGAGGATCGAGGCCTGGGCGAAGACATCCGTGGCGCCAAGACTGGCGGGATGATCGGGATTTCCCTCGATTTTCGTAGGTCGGCCTTCGTGGGTTTCGATGAGAACACCGAGGCCATAGCCATTCTGCGGCATTGCCGTGGCATAAAAGAGAGGAACACCGGGGATGACATCCTCAGGGGCGCGTGCATAAGGAACTATCTTTTCGTCTGAAGGGCCGGTACAGGCAGTCATGCCGGCCAAAGCCATCGAGGCCCCCATGAGTTTGATGAAAGTTCGACGGCTGACACCGTCATGCCATTCAGAGGCACCCGCCGGGAACTCCTGTTGCAAAAATTCCTGGAATTCTTGGGTATCAGCGAGTTCGCCCAGGCTTCGCCAGTATTCCTTTCCCTGGCGACGGGCCAGACGTTCGCGGATAAAATCCAGATTGATGCGTTCCTTTTCCATATTCACCTTCTTGATGAGGCTAAGATAGGTAGGTCGTAACGAAAGAATGTGCCGGTTTCCAGGAAACTAGCGATGGCAGATGGAGCAATCGGTGATATTGAATTGCTCGACGTCAACATGATATTCTTCGACAAGTAGCTGTTGTATTTCCGCGATGTTGTCGGGTGCTTGCCAGCCAATGGTAAAGACCTGGTCGCGCGGGCGAATGTATTTGGCCCGATTGCGGTGGCATTCCAAGCACCAGCGCATGGTCAAGGTCGATTCTTTACGCGTGAGAGGCATTTGATCCAAGCGACCATGACAGGTCTCACAGCCCACCCCCTTGTTCAGGTGGATACTATGGTTGAAGTAGACATAGTCGGGCAGATCGTAGACCCGGTTCCAAGCCAAAGGCTTGTCTTCTTCATAGCTGGCCCGAACAGGCTCGAAGACAGCATTGCCAGCCCATACCTGTGAGTGGCAACCCATGCAGATATCACTCGAGGGAACGTTGGCGAAGGCGGAGTTCTCGACATCGGTGTGGCAATAACGGCAGTCAAGGCCCAGTTGCCCTACATGCACTTTATGGCTGTAAGGCACGGGCTGTTCCGTCGACATGGTGATGCCACGCATGAAGGGAGACTGAAAGAAAACCCAGGCCATTAAAGACACCAATCCCAAACCAAGAATAATGATAGCGATACTCAATTTGGCAATGACATTGGTAATGGGATGAAAAGGTTGTGATGACATAAAACCTTCCTCAATGATCTGTAATCGGTAATCAGTGAGCGATAATCAGACTGAAGGTGAGCCGCTTGCTGGGGAGGCTGGTGGTTGCAGTGCGTTCGTTTCGGGTCAAGGGGAGGGCAGGGTGTAGGGTTTTGCGGGAACGACAACAGGTGCCTCGAAGTTTTGCGGCACTGGCGGAGATTCGGCCTGCCACTCCAGGCCTCGTCCTTGCCAGGGATTTGCACCCGCCCGCAACTTGGCAAAGAATAGGGAGCCGAGAAAATAGATTGCGGGTAGTGTCAAGCCAAGACCAAGTAAGGCCATGCCGGCAAAGGCAACTGTATTCCAGAGCTGAAATTCGGGGGGATAAGCGTTGACGCGCGTGCGCATACCCGCCAAACCGAGCAGGAAACCGGGAAGGAAGGCAAGTAGAATGCCGAAAACGGTTGCGATCGCCGCCACTTTGGCAAGTCGTTCCCAGTAGACGCGACCGGTCAGTTTGGGCCACCAGAAATGGATGGCAGCCAGGAAAGAAAGGGTGATACGCCCACCATCACAAAATGCAGGTAAGCCCATTCGAATTGGGTGCCGTGCACCAACCCCACTGTCAGAGGTGCACTTAACACCAGTCCTGCCGCCCAGGCAATGCCGAGAAAGATGACCAGGGCATAAGCCAGGATCATCGAGGCTGAGAATCTCACCTGACCACGACGAATGGTTTCGGCCAGGCTTAGGATAATGACGGCGAGGGGGATTGCGAGGAAAAAGCTAAAGGCAGAGAAGAGGATAGCAGCAAAAGAAGGTGCCTGCATTCCCACAAAAAGATGCCGTCCCCAGCTTAGAACCAGTAGAACCGCCGTAGCAATAAGAGCGTAAACAATGCCCCTGTAACCTAAAAGGGGGTTTTGCGTGGAGGTAACGATGATCTCGGTGGCAATTCCCAGGGCCGGGAGTATCATGATGTAGATGATGGCATGGGAGGCGAGCCAGAAAAGATTAGCGAGGGCGAGAGGTGATAGAGAGAGAGCAAAGCCCATGAGCTCCATGTGTACGGCCCGCTGTGTGGATAGGCCGAGCAATCCCACCAACATAAAAGGTGACCCTACCAAAATCACGACACTCGCCAGGTAATAACTCCAGACGAAAATGGGTAGCCGGAACCAAGTAAGACCCTTGGTACGTTTTTTCTGCACCGTCGCCACGATATTGAAGGCGATCAAAATCATGGCAATGAGAACAATCAGGGTTAAGCCCATGGAAGGCAATACCCGGCTGGGGGTAAAGACAGTGCTATACGGCGCCATAAATGTCCAGCCGGTGTCGGCGCCGCCGAACGAGGCCTCGACAGCAGAAAGTAGTGAACCCAGCAAGAAGAGGTAGAAGGTGATGAGATTAAGGCGGGGAAAGGCCATGTTTTCGGCGCCGATCATCAGTGGAATCAAGAAATTGCCAATCACACCGAGCATGGCAGGCAGCAAAAAAAGATAGATCATCGTAACGCCGTGCATGGTGAACAAACGGGCATACAGGTCCGCCAGCATATTTGCCTGCGGGCTCAACAGGTCCAAACGTAAAATGACGGCAAGAAAGCCACCTATCCCCGCAAAGAAAGAGATTACGAGCAGGTATAGCCAAGCTATTCGCTTATGATCGGTGGGAAACAACCACGAGCTGATGGTGTAACTCACGTTGAGATAATGTCGGTGCGCTCCATTTTCAGCGGCATCTACCATATGTCACTCCTTCTTATGGATAGGGTACAGGAATATGGATAAGAAGTATTCAACAAACACAAAATGAGGATTCCTCTGTGCGTGATATCACACGCACTTCACACCACGTACCCTAGAGCATAACAGATATCGTGCTAATCAGCAAACAAGGGTTTTGTGGGGTCTGTCCTGTGATTATGGGCTATCTTGTCCTGTTGCCGTCTCATCTTCAGCATATCCGGAGGAAAGGCCTTCGAGGAGTGCTTTTGCCTGATGGATGCCTTCTTCATCCTGGGCGAGATTGAGGTACATTCCCAGGTCGGCAATTGCCTTATCTTTTTCACCCAGTTGCACATAGGTAACTGCGCGGTTGAAGTAGGGCGCGGGGGCAGAAGGATCCAATTCGACACAGGCATTGAAGTCGGCCAGGGCTTTCTCATTTTGCTGTCGTTCGAGATAGAAGACGCCGCGGTTGAAGTAGGCTGCCAGTGATTGTGAATCTAGCTTGATGGCATGATTGAAATCCAGCAGGGCCTCATCATACATTTTGAGCTGCATGTAAGCCTGTCCCCGATTGATGTAAGTGGGGGCATGGGTATCATCCAAGCGAAGGGCTTTATTGAAATCTTCGATGGCCTTGGCCGGATGTCCCTGAGAGAGCTTGGCGGTGGCGCGAGCAGCGTAGGCGGCAGGGAAATGACCGTCGATCTCGATAGCTTTATCGAAATCGCTGATGGCAGCAGGCAATTCGCCTTGCTGAGCCTGGATTAAAGCGCGATAGTAGTATGCCTGGGCAGCACCGTCCGGATCAGAAGCAATCGCTACGGAAAGGGCTTCGAGGGCACCTTCGATGTCACCGGTGCGGGCGCGCTCCAGCCCCAGATCCACAAAGTCCTGGCTGGGACTACTGGCCTCGTTTGTCGCGGGCGCAGCAGTGCTGGCCGCGGTGCTCGATTGCAGGGAGCCAATGATATTGAAGTGTGTAAGGCCATACCACACTGCTACGGTTGCGATCAGAGCTGTGAGCAAAGCGACACTCCATTGCCAGATTGCAAGGGAGCTTTGGCGAGCAGCTATATCTTTCATAATAATCTCTTGGTGCTCTTGAGGTTTTTCAAGGATCTGGCCGGCAGGTACGCGCCCTGCCGACCAAATCCAGAGTGGTTGGGATTGAACTACGCTGAACGACGGAAGAGGAACATGACACCGGCACCGACAATCAAACCGACGACCAATGCTAGAAGCATGACCGAAAGATTGTTGCCTGTGGGGGCAGGTGCTTCTGCTCCAGACTTCGACTCAGCTTCTGCTTTCACCTTGGACAGTTCTTCCTTGGCGGTCAGGAGCTCTTCCTGAGCAGCTTTAGCTTTCAACTCAGCATCCTCGGCCCGAGCCAACGCTTCTTTGGCCTGACTTTCGGTCTCGGCCACTTTGGCTACAGCCACTTTGCCCTGGACGGCATCGTGAACCACACTGTTCAGCATATTGATGTGGTCTTCGTTGCTGACGATCTTGCCGTATTCGGCGATGACCTTGTCGGTCCAGAAGGCGGAATCAGCCATATTCTGGTGGCAGCCCATGCAGACACCCACACGTTCCATGCGGTCGCGTTGTTCCTGCCGCAGGGGGCCAGAACCGGGCCAGTGCGAGCCAACAGTCATCAACTGCTCACCCGTTTCGGGATCGATAATCTGGCTTAGATCCATGGGCAGGTCGGGAACTGCTTCGATCTGGGTGTCGTAATTGGCGGCGATGACGTTACCTTCGACATCGACGAGGTCAACGACAAGGCCTTCACTGTAACCCTGAAGGAAGCGTCCACCCTCGATACCATAACCCAAGGCTTTGGGATCGCTGTGGCAGGATTCGCAGGTGCGGGCTTTGCGTCCGGCCGTATGGGGCTGGACCGGGGCCATATCCATGCCGCGCTGTCCCTGTTCGCCACTTCCTTCCTGGAATGGTGCGGTACGGGCGATGGTGTTATTGGTGATGTTGGTGCCGTCAGGACCGACGACGGTGAAGATGACCTGGCAGCCAGGAATCAGTGGGGTCACCCGGCCTTCGCCGTTGATCCCCAAGATTGGAGCTTCCCAGCGCAGGTAGGAACGCCCTTCTTTGGCTTTCCCGGCGGTGGTAAGGGTCATATCATTCAAGCCATTGGGTAACTGCGCGTTGCCACGGGAGACCCAGTCGCTGTCAGATTTACCTTCCGAGTAGTCCATGGTGACATGGCAACCATAGCACTGCGGCGCCCAATCGGCGTGGCAGGTATAGCATTCCATTTCATCCATGTGCTTGGTGACCGCCGACATCGCCACCTCTGCATCCTGAGTTTTCCAGGTGTTGTTGTCCTTGATCGTCTTGAGCAGAGGTGCTTTGAAGTCCAGGCCGTTGGCGGAGTGGACGATGACTTCCTCACCCTTTTTCACGACATTGCCAAAGGGGTTGCCGCGCGCGGTGAGGAGAAAACCATCTTCGGGGTCGTATTCCATGCCGAAGTAGGCGATGTTGTCGGGAAGTTTATTATCCAGACCGCGGGGCTCGGTTCCTGGCTCATTCAGGAGCTCTTCGCCATAGCCCAAAGGCAGGTCCCAGGGATAGGCATCAGGGGTACCGTGACAGTCAGCACACTCGATCTCGACCTGAGCCAGGGTGGTACCGGGCAGGTTGCCGTCACCGTGCATTTCGATACTGGTGTGACAGTCCTGGCATAACATACCTCCCTCGGGATTTTCGGGCCGGCTTTCGCGGGAGTGATGCAGGTCATCCTTGATGTACAGGTACTTTTTCGTGTGCAGCTTGGGTTGACCCATGCCGGCCTCGTCGAAGGGGGTGCCATAGGGGAATTCCATGATACCTTCGTAACTTACACCAATCCGTTTACCCCGGTTATGACAGGAATTACACGTTTCTACAGGAATGCCGGAATACTCGGTGGTAGCACTCTTGACCTTAGAATCGCGTGTCGCCTGGATGCTGTGAATCAGCATGTGGCCCGGTTCATCTTTGGGGGTCGTGGGATCGTTGCCTTCGTAGTATCCTTCATTGCTGTAAGGAATGTGGCAGGATGAACAGCCGGCTCCACGCCAGTCGCCGCGTTTTGAGCGGGGTTGCACCCCGACATGGCAGCGCTGACATTGCTGGCGTTGGTAAGTAAAGCCCGCCAATGAAGGATCCTTGACGATCTCTTCCACAGTGGGATTGGGTAATTCCTCGACGTGGGTGGGGAATTGATCGGGATACTGGCCGATAACTGCTTCCATGTAATCTTTGTAGGCATCGGTACCGACGGAGGGGCGTGGACCATCCGTATCGTCCAGGGTGTAATTGGCGTAGTGCACTTTGTAATCGTTCAAAGCGCCCCAGGCCCACAAGTTACCCTGAATTTTACCGGCCTCGGTATTCATGAGAGACAGTTTGAGCCGTTCTGTGTAGCCCGGATGGCACTTCCCACAGGTTTTGTCCGAAACCCAAATGCTTCCCGGATCGGGATAGAATTCACCTTCAGGGCCATGGGCGGCATCCTTATCATCCGTGATATCGGCATCGCCACCGTGACAGGTGGTACATTCGCCAATGGCCTTGATTTGCTGCATCATCATGCTGTCTTGGGCTCGAATATCCTCGATGCCGTCGTGACAGGTGAGACAGCCTTCCCGATCACCTTGCTGAGGTGGTGTTTTGTCTGGCCCGGCGGCCGAGACGACACTGGCAATCCCCAGTGTCAGCAAAAAGGTGATGATGAGTAGAAAAATGAACTTAGACTTTTTCACTACACTCCTCCCTAGAGTGCCTGATAAGAGGACGTAATTGTCTTTCCATCAGGTGGTGAAACTTACGAAAAGATGGATATATTTTCGCGATCGATAGGCGCCTCCTTTATGAGCTAATTATGAGCGCAGATCAATCCACTAGTTGTCCTCCATCATAACCTAAATCTAAGATTAAGGAATCACCCTCGAGGATGATTTTTAAGGCGTTTTATGAGATTTACCCGACAAATCAAGCTCACAACCTAGTTTTCCCCT